>JAZDDD010000350.1:0-6076 GCA_036679545.1 Gemmatimonadota bacterium
GCGACCCATCTCATCCCACTCAGCCCATTTATCGATTGCTTGATTGGCCCAGTCGGTCCAGAGTTTTCCATGTCTGCGGTTGCCGTAGGAGGTACGCACACCACGTGTCTCACCTCCAGAGGTCTGACGCGAATTGCCGGGTCCGTAGGGGTCGATTACGGTGACACTGGCACCCTGGCGCAGGAGGTTGAGTGCCGTCCACATGCCGAAAGACCCGGCACCGATCACAGCAATGTCCGGCGCTTGGCTATTAGTCTGCCGGATTGATTTGCCCGTCCGAGTTTTGGCGGAGGTGGGGTCAACGGCGCCGAGTGTCAGTGCGGCTCCTGCCGTTGCAACTTTGAGAAATTCGCGTCTATCGACCGTCATGTATCTGTGGAGCTACCCCTTCCCGTCTTGTCGGCGTTTGGGCCCAACGGAACAGAGTCCATCGACGTCTGCGCCGGTGTTAGATCGATTGGACCTGCCGGATATTCATTGATTGACAATATATAGGCGATAACCGCCGCGTATGTTTCGGGTGACAAACTTCCCGGTGCGTCTTCCGGCATCGTCTCCGCCATTGTTTTGTACAAATCCCATACTGTTTGCCGGCGCCAGTCCCATTCGAAATCCGCGCCGCGAAACTCGCGCGTATCGTGACACGCTGAGCAAATCGAGGTGAACATCTCACGTCCCTGTGCCGCCTGGGCTTCCGAATAGAATCCCGTGAACGCGGCTGGCTCCGGTGGTGGGGGATCGCTCCCGGAACGCGACACGGATGTGCAATGGGAGGCCGCGAGGACCGTCATTGCAACCCAAACGATTGTTCGTGTGTGCGGCATCGGGATGATCGTCGAAGTGGTGATGTCAGAAGCCTGGCAGGGGTTGGTACGGAGTATTGCCAACGCAAACATAATGAGATGAACATTAGTACGTCCAGAATCAGTGCCACGTCGATTCGCCAAAAAGGCAGTGGCAGATCTAACAAAGTGGTCGTGCAGGCCGTATGTATTGGACAGTTGCGGTTACCCCTCCACCCGCAGAAGAGTCAGAATGTATAAGCAATCGATGTCCGGATTGAGTCCAATCCGAACCCTAGTCGTGCTCGCTTCAATAGGAGTGTTGGCAGGTGCCTGGGTCCTCTCACGTCCGGACGTTTTAGGCCCAACGGACGGACGAGATTTGCCCGCAGAAGACACCGCACGTGTTCGCCTTGGGGAGACCGCACCCGATTTTAGACTCCCGTCTTTCAATGGCGATATTGTCGCGCTCTCAGATTTTCGAGGCGACAAGGAAGTCGTGCTTATTTTTTACCGTGGTCATTGGTGACCGTGGTGTGCAACGCAACTCGGGAAGTTGCAAGACTTGCTCACAGACGAGCAAAAAGAACGGACGGAGATTGTTGCCGTATCCATTGATCCACCGGAACAGATACAAATGATGAAGGATCGTGTGATGGAGGAGTCTCAGGTCACGCTGAACTTTACGATCCTGACGGATGAGAATCATCTGGTGATCGACCGTTACGGGTTGTTTAACCCAAACGAATCCAAGCGGCGACCAGTGCCTCATCCAACGGCGATGGTGATAGACCAAGATGGCGTTGTCCGCTGGAAGTTCACCGAAGTGAATTATAAGATCCGGCCGGAAAACGAAGATATTCTTGCGGCTCTTGCAGAGGTCCAACAAGACCGTCCCTGATCGACGGTAGATTCTCGTTGCCCTGCGGGCTAGTGAACGACCGCGGGGCTTCGTATACTCCGGCGGCATGCCCAAAAGCACCCAACGCGTCGTCGTTTTCTCATCTCTCGGACACCTCTACGTCCATCTCTGCACCGCGTTTTTCTTCGTCATCGTTTTGGCGTTGGAGGACGTGTGGCAACTTCCCTATCATCGGTTGATCGAGCTATGGACACTGGGCTCGCTGATGGTTGGCGCAGCCGCATTGCCTGCCGGAATTGTCGGCGACAAAATCGGCGCGCCGCGAATGATCGTTGTTTTCTTTTTGGGCATGGGTGGTTCAGCGATTGCCGCAGGACTTTCCAACTCACCGCAGACCCTCATGATTTCTTTGACGGGGATCGGAGTGTTCGCTGCGATTTACCATCCGGTCGGTATTCCGTGGCTCGTGAGGAATAGCGGTGGGAAAAGCGGAAAAGTTCTGGGGTTCAACGGCATCTTCGGATCGCTTGGCGCAGCCGGAGCGGGAATCACGGCGGGTCTGTTGATCGACGTGCTCAGCTGGCGCGCCGCGTTCATTGTGCCCGGCGTCGCGTGCGCGATAACAGGACTTGTTTTCCTGTGGCATGTAGCACGAAACGAAATCCCGGATGTCGCGGCCGTTGAACGCGTCGACAACCAACCGAACCAAAGGGACATGAAGCGTGTCTTTGGCATTCTCCTGGTCACCATGTTTCTGGGTGGCTTGGTTTATCACACCACACAAACGGGTTTGCCGAAAGTCTTTTCCGAAAGGCACGGAGGGCTCGTGGGCACAGGGGCGCTGGGAATCGGATTCTTGGTTGCCGCGGTATACACCATTGCCGGGATGATACAGATCGTCGGCGGGCACTTGGCCGACCGCTTTCCACTGAAAAACGTTTATCTCGGTGCGCTTTTTTTGCAGATCCCCGCGTTGTGGCTGGCGTCAAGCCTTAGCGGACTTCCACTTGTTATCACGGCAACCATCATGGTGATGGCAAGTGTTGGAATGCTCCCGGCCGAAAACATGTTACTGGCCAAATACACTCCCACACATCGTCATGGTTTGGCGTTCGGAATCAAATTTGCGCTGGGGTTCGGCGCGGCTCCGCTGGCGGTTCAGCTTGTCGCGTTCGTCAACGCGCGCACCGGCGGATTTTATTGGGTGTTTGCATCGTTGGCGGTGATTGTGGCGTTTGCGTTTTTGGCGGCGAGTTTGTTGCCTGGTGAGAAGCCGTCGGTTGGAATGGCGCCAATACCGGATAGTTAGCCACCGAACCCACGGACGCGTCGAGCATCAAATGAGAGCTGTTCGTTTCTCGTGCGTTATGTGGATCCGGTGGTGTTTTGGCGGGGGTCGAAAAACCCAATGACGACAAAAGGCTTATGCGAAAAAACGAGCTTGCACCATGGCTGGAATCTTGTATGTGACCTTGGCGTAAAAGGGTGCCGACCACTCTGCCGCCCATTTGCCCGGCTTCTTTCCCAACCCGACAATCCCCTTCTTGGGTACTTCTTCTGTCTCGAGTTTTACCAGTTCGGCTCCGCGAGGGGCTTCTCGGCGCCAGGCACGTCGCGCGTCCGATTCATCGAATTCCGTAACCGTCACACGACCGCGCTCGCCCTCCTGGATGATCTCTGCCGGTTCGACGTCAAACGCAAAATTGGGCACTCGTGCCGTGGCCGCTGCACGAGCCTCGTCTGCCGTCTCCCCCTGCGCCGTAGCTGATGTTTCCTGAACATCTCGTACAACGTCAGTGCCAATCAACGTATCACCCAAGTCATCTTGGGCGCTTTGTTGGGCCGCGTCGAGTGATGTTCCAGTGAATTCGGAAAATTTCAACTCTCGTCGAGGACTTGCCCGCAGTGCCACCGATCCCGTTTCCCGCCAGTGCGCCGTATCCGCCGCAGCCGCCTCCAAATCCAGATTGCGCCGGCGCGCCGCATCCTGACAAAGCAGCACCGGTTGTGCCGTGGCTGATTTCGGGTCCCGTCGTCGTTCCGTTACGACCTGGTTGCTTATGTAAAGAAACAGTGCATCCCTCTCCAAGGGTTCTTTGGGACAGGGGCATTCCTCATCGGCACAGGTTCCCTGATCGTTGGGGTTAGGAAAGGAAAAGTATTGCACGCACGCCTCCACTCAAGAAAACAGATAGCCTCATATCTTAACGGATGACCAGGGACCCTGGTTTCAACACCGTTGAGGCAAAATAGACCGTATTGTCGGTACGCCAAGTCCCGCCAACCTGTGGTTGACGGGGCCGAAAACTGTCGCTTCGAGCACCGTTCTTGTATTGCGTTCCCGCATCACCCGGTTACTTTATCTCCGTGTGGATCTGTTTTGGCCACACAGCGTGGTCCGGAGTCAGTCCGGGCAAGCCCAAGCGTGGCGGGCGAGAGGTCATGCGTTAATTGAGGTAGTCGAGAGTAACGGCAGCGCCGTCTCCGATTACAGCACCCAGGGAGTACGGCATGCCAGTTACAGGAAAAGTGAAGTGGTTCAACGACAGCAAGGGTTTTGGGTTTATCACCCCAGACGACGGCTCAAAGGACTGCTTCGTGCACCACTCCAAGGTTGAAGGTGAAGGCTTCAAAACCTTGGAAGAGGGACAGTCGGTTGAATTCGAAGTTGTGCAGGGCCAGAAGGGGCCTGCCGCGGAGAACGTTCGGAAGGTCTAACGCGCTGCGACTTTGCACAGCAGAAGAGGCCCTCGGGAATTTCCCGGGGGCTTTTTTGTCGCTATCGACTCCGGTCGAAGCCACACCCCAGGTTTGAGCGAACGCGAGAGGGTTGGCAGTGTATCAGGCAAGCGGACCAACTTGCCGCCCGGTCCGTTCGACAGCAGCTCCGACTTCGAAAGCGCTCTCACGGGATATGCAGCTTTTGCGTCCAACCCTCGTCTTTCTTTTCGCCCCGGTGATTCTGGGTGCGTGTTGGAGATCGTCGGAGAGTCTCATCACGGCGTCTCCCCGCTCGTACGATGATGTGGAGGCCGATTCCGTTCGCGTATTTTTGGCACTGTCTGAGCTGGATGAGTTTGCGTGGGATGGGCTCGCGCTCATAAAGAGTGAGTTTCTGATCGAACCCGAGCGGGACGGAGACTGGGTTTGGGATCTTCAAAAGGAGGCAGGGAAGATTGGCGCAAACGCGATCCTGATTTTGGGTCCGCGAGATTTCGACTCGCGTCAACGATTGGCATCTACGTTGTTCGGTCCCATTCGCTACCGCGCGGGTGATGTTATTGCGCTTCGCATTCATGGCCCGAAGTACTGAAATTGCAACCATACGGACCGTTTCTACGTCAATATAGAACGCTCTGACAGAGTCCGGCGTGCCCCCTCGTTTTCTTAGAGAGCCTCATGTCACCCAGGGTCCGTACGGTTGGCTGGGTACCATGTTCATGTGACGTTTTAGCCACGAGATGCACTATATGATCGAACTCACGACGCTTGGCACGGTCGAACTCCGCTCGAAGGATGGCGAGGAATTTCGTTCGGTGTTGGTGCAGCGCAAAAGGCTGGCACTCCTCACCTATCTTGTTGTGGCCCGTCCTCGGGCTTTCCATCGCCGCGATTCCTTGTTGCCAATTTTTTGGCCGGAAATGACCGAACCGCGCGCTCGCCATGCGCTCCGTCAGTCACTCCATTTCCTGAGACAAGCCCTCGGCCCTGACGTCATCGTGACACGCGGTGGCGAAGAAGTGGGTGTGGCCCAGGGTGCATTCCAATGTGACGCCGTTTCGTTCGAAGCCCACGTGTCTGCCGGGAACTGGGAAGAGGCGGTCCACCTGTACAATGGGCCAATGCTGAAGGGTGTTAACGTCAGTCAATCCCCGGATTTCGATCGGTGGTTGGATGCAGAACGAGGTCGCCTCAGTGACTTGTATGTCAAGGCGCTTGATGGTTTGCTCGAAACAAAAAGTGCGTCCCCGGGAAAAACAGTCCAATGGTTGAGGAAACGAGCAGAACACGACGCGTATAACGCCGGCATAACACTGCGTCTGATGCGGGCGCTCGAAGCCGTCCACGACCGACCAGGCGCGCTCCATCAAGCGCGCGCGTACCGCGAGTTGGTGGAAGGGGATTTGGGGTTGGAACCGGATCCTCGCATCACGGCCCTGGCTGAACGTTTAGCCAACGATGCTCACCCGCCGCCGCACAACGAGAGGCAGACGCATCCAGTCGATGTCTCTCCAACCGGTCCCGTACGTGTGAGACATTATGGTCGTTGGATTGGTATGGCGGCCGTTCTTTTGCTCTTCGTGTTTGGTCTGATTTACAACTTTCAGGCGTCGGGGCGCGGTGTCGCGGGCGTAGAGGCTGTGGCGCGGACGACCGTGATCGTCGCGCCATTTACAAATCTTTCGGATTCCGCGGGGTTGTATTTGGCCGA
>JAZDDD010000351.1:0-2683 GCA_036679545.1 Gemmatimonadota bacterium
GTTTTGACATGCCAGACCGCTTGAGGTATACGACGTGGCAGTTCCGCACCACGTACGCATCGTTAAACGGGCAGGCGCCCGATATTTTTTCGAGTCCGTTTCCGATCGTGCCGATCACATTCAGTACCGATACACCGTTTGGCCGTACCGGCACCTTGCGGTCAGGGTCGGGAGATTATTACATCCTGAACCAAGGGCCGGGCTCGCCGGGCCGCGCACTTGAATTCGTATCGCCGTCAGGCCAACCGCTGGGGGAATCCGCATCACCTGTCCTGAACATCGTCCGCATTCGGTGACAAATCGTTTTCGGCGGGTCACCGCAATGCCATCAGCATCCGCAGTTGTGTCGGTCGTAGCACTCCTTGGGTGGCCGGTGGTAGGCATCGCTCAAAATGGTCCTGGGACCGAAGGCCCTGTTGTGTTGCAAACGCCAGCTTCTGTGCGCTTTGCCGGATTCAATGGTGCTGGAGCGGCACTCGTGGGACATGCCGGAACCATTTTTACAAACCCTTCCGGCCTGGCTACGATCCGTAACATCGCGTTGGAAGGTTCGTACCAAACCGCACCTTTTGATGCGTATGCGACCTCCGCGGCCGTTGGATGGCGCGTGAAGCAGTTCGATCTCGGGTTTGGTCTGCAATATTTCGACTTTGGGAACGAACCCGTAGAAATTCCTGATCCCGTAAGCGGTGGTGTGTTGGGAACACCAACGGGCGCCGTGGTTGGTGCCCGCGAGCTATTGGGTGTTGGTGCTATTGTGTACCGGTTCGGTCTCATTGCATTGGGAGCGTCCGGTAAATATGTGAGTCAAGATATTGGCGACTTCCACGATAGTGGTACCAGTATGGACTTGGGACTGGCCATTGCGGTCTTCGATATCATGGCATTGGGGTTTGCGGTTCAGAACATCGGTGGGAATTGGCGGTCCAACTCCCGGATCGTGATGCCTCGTCTCAGTCGATTTGGCTTCACAATGAACTACATAGACCCACAAGGCACATTCCGTCTGCTTTCGGTCCTGGAGATGCAGTGGATGGCCGGCCGATCGAGCCGGTTGGTACTCGGCGGTGAAGGAGGAGTGGTTGTGAGTGGCGTCGGTATAACTGGGCGCTTGGGCTACGGGTCGAGACCAAACGGCAGCGATCGTGCCGCTGTTACGTACGGCGCAACGCTCGAACTTACGAAGATAGACATAGACTTTGCATACGAGCCGAATAACCTAATTGACGACCCGATAACCAGGATCGGGGTACGCCTTGCGCTGTAAAACAGCGCACGGCGAACACTCAACTTTCAACGCTCAACACTCAACTCTCAGTTGAGGAATTTTTGATTATCAGAAATTCATTATTTGAGAGTTGAATGCTGAGTGTTGAGCGTTGAGTGTTGGTTAGTCCACTCACCATCCGGATCGGAGGCGTTCGGCTTCCGCAACGCGTTCTAGTGCAATTGCCAGCGCGGCAATGCGCCATGAAACGTTTTTTGCGTTTACGATCTCTCTGACGGATCGGTAGGCGGTCTGCATCTTCGCATGCAAACCACGGTTTACACGTTCAAGGCTCCATGGGTGTTGTTGTAGATTCTGCGTCCATTCGAAATAACTAACCACGACACCACCGGCGTTCACGAGCATGTCCGGTAGCACGGGAATACCCCGCTCGGCGAGGATCTTTTCGCCGATGGGCGTCGTGGGACTGTTGGCCGCCTCCACAACGACTTTGCACTCGATGGTCTCCGCCGCACCTTCCTTCGATATTACGCCGCCCAATGCTGCCGGCACCAACCAGTCGCAGGGGATCTTCCAGATTTGATCGTTGGTGATTTTGTCGCCACCGGCAAACTCGGCTACTGGTTTGCGTTGCAGATAAGCGTGTGTGAACAACGACGGTATGTCGAGCCCGTTGTCGTTGTGAATGCCGCCATCCACGTCGGAAACCGCAACAACTTTTGCACCGCCTTGGTGCAATAGACGCGCTAAATTTGCGCCGACGTTGCCAAATCCCTGAATGACTACTCGTCCGTCCCTCAACGGAACGCCGCTATCCTTGGCGTATTCCTCCATGATGTACATCGTGCCACGACCGGTGGCTTCCTCCCGCCCAAGCGAGCCACCGAGCGTGACCGGTTTTCCCGTAACCACCGACGGGGTGTAGCCGGCTTTTAGGGAGTATTCGTCCAGTATCCATGCCATGACCTGGGCGTTGGTGTTCATATCGGGTGCCGGTATGTCGCGGTATGGGCCAAGGACGATGGCGATCCGTCGGGTGAACTGACGGGTGACAGCTTCCAACTCTCGACGGGACAGCTTGCGAGTGTCGACCTGCACACCGCCCTTTGCGCCGCCGAACGGAACATCGAGCAGGGCGGTTTTCCACGTCATCGTTGTGGCTAAGCCCAGGACTTCCTGTTCGTCAGCGTCAGGATGAAATCGAATCCCTCCCTTGCAGGGCCCCCGGGCACCGTTGTGTTGGATACGATAACCGCGTAGTACTTCCAGGCGTCCGTCGTCCATCCGGACGGGCACTTCCACCGTCACTGTTCTAAACGGTGCCAGCAGCAAGGTCTTCATCGACTCGTCCAGACCGACTAGCTCCGATGCTACGTCGAATTGGTTGTGTACGATGAACGCGGCGGTGAGGCGTTGACTCTCTCCGGTCGTCATGACGCTCATTTCAAGCTCTTC
>JAZDDD010000352.1:0-4956 GCA_036679545.1 Gemmatimonadota bacterium
ATGTTATGGTTCGATCGGGTCAGCGATCCCAATAGTTCGGTGACCGCGAATTTTGATATCAATGGCAGCGGCGTCATCGATGCGGTGGACGCTTATTCGTTCGTCGTGCAGCAATCCGGCGTTACGACGTTAGAGGTTGACGGTCATTGGTACGACAATGCATTCGACAACGCGTGTGCGGTGGGTGAATTGTGCGGTGATGCTGACGATGTGCATGGCGGTACGCTCGATGGCTTGTTCCAAGGCGGCAACAGCGGCACGCGCACCACGTACGAATTTGAAATTCCATTGAATTCCGGCGACGTTTTGGACATTGCAGTCGTTCCGGGTAGCCTGATCGATATGCTTGCCGCCGTGCAAATATTCGATGGCGTCACCGGAACTCCAGGCTCTGCACTCAGTGGATTTCCCAGCTCTGGCTTTCTCAGGGTCTTCATTTTCTAAGTCGGGTTCTCTCTGGACCAACTGCAACATTGTATTGGTCTGAGAGTATTACTCGGTTTCTCACCCTTGATGAGAACGGCGCCACGGAACCCACGGTATCCACTGAACAAAACGCCGTGAGACTATTTGTGCGGCGTCTGCTAGCAGGACTTGGGACGAACCAGAAAAATGCATTTTTTCTTTTCCACGGGGTTTCGCGGATTCCACGGCTGTTCACATGAGTGCACACCGCCGGTGGCCCCGAAAGACATTTCGTCATCACGAGACTCGAGGTATTGAAGCATGAGTCCACGTGAGACTGATGCTGCCCAAAACACGACGCGTTTTTCCGCCGCCGCTTGGGCGATTGGGGTGGGTACGATACTCGGCGCGGTGGCCGGTATGAAGGCGGCCGGAGCCCTCGGTGTGTTGGTGGGAGTTCCGGTAGCCATCTCCTTCATCTACAGCGTTACCATGTTAATCGTGAACATGGCGGGGCGCGCGGCTGGTTCCGTAACGTATCCGACGGGGAAATCAACGCCGCTCAAACGAGACTACTCTCTCGCCCAATCCTTTGTGGTCCGCGAGCGGTATGAAGATGCAATTTCGGCGTACGAATTGGCCTGTGCCGAATACCCCGACGATCCCGAACCGTATCTCCGACTCGCTCGACTCTATCGCGATAAACTTCGTGACCTGGACGAGGCTATTTTATGGTTTAAACGAGCGCGTGCGGAGCCCAAGGTATCGGCTCGGCAGGAGCAACTCATTACCTTTGAGATTGTCGAGATATATCGGGACAAGCTTGGTGTTCCTGCAAAGGCAATCCCCGAACTCGCCAGGTTGGCGGAGCGTTTCGTTAACACTGCGGTTGGCGACAGCGCGAAACAAGAACTCCGACAGTTGCGTGACCGTGCGATCCATGATGCGTCCGCAGGCGAATTTCAACCAAAACGGGCCCGGGACGATGACGATAGTGACACTGAGGAGGGATATGTCAGCCTGCAACCCGATTGATTTCACGGTCCCACATCGGAGCATCCGACGGCGGATTCTCAACGCCGTCCGACACTTCGTCGTTGTATCCGTGCCCATGCTCGCCTTGGTTTTAGTCGTTCCGATCGAGGGTGCCGCCCAAATCGATATGGAACAACCGTTGCCCAACGATTCAAGCGTCACGGTCGGACAACTTGAGAATGGAATTAGATACTACATCAGATCGAACCGGCGACCGGAAAACCGTGCCGAGTTACGGCTGGTTGTTAATGCGGGGTCTATCCTCGAAGATGAAGATCAGCGCGGCCTGGCCCATTTTGTTGAGCATATGGCGTTTAATGGCACGCGCAGATTCCCAAAACAAGAACTAGTCGAATACCTCGAGCGAGTTGGCATGCGTTTCGGCGCCGACGTGAACGCAGCCACGAATTTTGATTTCACCGCGTACATGCTCACGGTACCAACTGACAGCACGGACGTCTTGCACAAAGCCTTTGAGGTCATGAGGGATTGGGCAGGGGATATCACCTTCGATTCCACCGAAATCGAGAAGGAACGCGGCGTGGTGTTAGAAGAATGGCGCCTGGGTCGCGGAGCGTTCGCAAGGGTTCAAGATCGACAGTTCCCAATCCTATTTTCCGGTTCTCGATATGCCGACCGACTCCCCATTGGAAAACCTGAAACGTTACGGTCGTTCGATCACGACGCGTTGCGACGATTTTACTCAGACTGGTATCGCCCCGACCTCATGGCGGTCGTTGCAGTCGGAGACTTCGATCCCTCCGAAATCGAGGAGTTGGTACAAAGAAATTTTGCGGATCTCTCTTCGCCGGAAACACCGCGACCTCGAGTCGAGTATGATGTTCCCGAGCATGACGAAACGCTATATGCCGTCGCCACAGACCCGGAGATAACTTCCACTGACATCGCGCTGTACTACAAGGGCGAACCGGAACAACCCGGAGTCGTAGGAGCGTACCGCAAAAGTTTGATTGGACGACTTTATCGCTCGATGCTCAATGAACGCCTCTACGATATTCAAGAGCAAGCAGAGCCTCCGTTTCTGTACGCAACGACGGCGAGTGCGCGGTTTGTACGGCCGATGGAGGTCGTCTTTCTGGCCGCTGGTGTGCGTGGCGGTGAATCCATCGTGGGGCTAGAGGCGCTACTCACTGAGGCGGAACGTGTCGCTCGCCACGGTTTTCTCCAAACCGAACTCGACCGGCACAAGGAACGTGTGTTACGAAGTCTTGAGCGGGCTCATGCGGAGCGAGATAAGACCAGATCGGTAGTGTTTGCGGGAGAATATGTTCGTCATTTCCTAGAGGGAGAAGCGTTTCCGGGCATCGATTTCGAGTTTCGCCTGACGCAAGAGTTGATGCCAGACATTGACCTATCTGACGTGAATGCCGTAGCGCAGGCCACCATGGGTGCCGAGAACCGCGTGGTCCTACTTAGTGCGCCGGAAATCGATACGGTTGCGGTGGCCACGAGTGAAATGCTAGCCACCGTGTTCGATCGAATCGCTGTCCAGTCGATAGGCGCCCACGAAGAAGATATTCTCGATGAACCCTTGATCGCCGCAACTCCTGCGGCGGGGCACGTGGTTGCCGAGCATTATGTTGAATCGATTGGCGTGACGGACTGGACGTTGTCCAATGGCGTTCGCGTTATCCTGAAACCTACGGACTTCCAAAACGATCAAATCCTATTTCAAGCGACGAGTCCCGGCGGAACTTCGATCGTCGAGGATATCGATTACGTCGCTGCCATGACGGCATCAAGTATCGTTGGGCAGTCGGGTGTTGGAACGTTCACCCGCATCGATCTTGCCAGAAAACTTTCGGGAAAGGCCGTGAGTATTTTCCCGGAGGTCAATGACGTGGGAGAAGGAATGTCCGGCGGGGCGGCTGTCGATGACTTGGAAACACTTTTTCAGCTCATTCACCTTTATTTTACCGCCCCCCGATTGGACAGTGCGGCGTTTTTGAATTTCCAAGGGAGGATGCAGGAGTTCGTCCGCAACCGGGATGCGTCGCCGGATGTCGCGCTCAGCGACACCTTGACGGCGGTGCTGACGCAAAACCATTTTCGCACACGACCGTTCACTACTGAACTCTTTGACGAGATGAATCTCGACAAGTCGCTGGCGTTCTTTCAGTCGAGGTTCGCCGACGCGAGTGACTTTACGTTTGTATTTGTCGGGAATCTCGACGTTGATAGCATCAAACCTTGGGTCGAGATGTATATAGGAGGCCTGCCTGCGACGCATCGGTTGGAGTCGTGGAGGGATGTCGGAATCCGCTCGCCGCAAGGTGTAATCCGAAAGGTTGTTCGCCGCGGCCTGGAACCGCAATCGCAGACAAGAATCCAGTTCAACGGAGACTTCGAGGGCGAACGCGATGAGCGGTTCGCATTCAGCGCGCTCGGCCGGGTTCTCGATATTCGACTCCGAGAAGAACTGCGCGAGGAGCTGGGTGGCACGTACGGAGCATCGGTATGGACACTCAATCTGCAACGACCCAGGGCAACGTATACGCTAGGCATAAATTTTGGATCTGATCCGGAACGTGCTGACGAAATGACTGTGGCGGTGTTCAGCGAGATCGAACGCCTAAAGTCTGAGGGGCCAACGGAGGATGACTTAGCGAAGGTCGTCGAGTCGTTGCGCCGAGGCCGGGAAACGGCGTTGCGAGAGAATAGCTTTTGGAGATTTCAACTCGTGCAACGAGCACAATCTTCGCAGCCACTCGATCTTCTTCTAACTTATGATGAGGTCGTAGACGGATTAACGACCGAACATATTCAACGTGCGGCCGTTAAGTATCTCGACACTGACAATTACGTGTTGGTAACGTTGTTACCCGAAGAGTTGCCAAGGCCGTGACTAACGAATTTGAACCGGGTTCGTGACATTGTTCTCGAACACCTGCTCAACGAAGTCGACGGTTGTGGGTTCCACCGTCTCGGCTACCGTCTCAGGGACATAGCACACGGCATGGATTGTATTGGCACTGGCATCGTTGTGAAACCAAATGAACAACGCAGCGCCAAACGCGACGAGAATTGCGAGCATATCAACGATCCTCCGCTTTGGTGAATGGGTCAACTAACAGGCCGCTTTCTGCCGCGGCCCGTGCCAGCTCGACGAGTCGATTTGCTTCAGCGGAAGCAACCGCCCGCCCGAACGTAGTCAGCCGGTAGTACCGCCGGCGTCTGTCGTCCAAAGCCGGGTCCGGTCGATTGTCCGATTCTTCGATGAGTCCGTGTTCGACTAGTCTGACCGCCGCCAGGTAAAGGGCCCCTGATGCTGTTTTCATCTGACCTGACGTCCGGCGCTCAATCTCTTTCAGAATCCCGTATCCGTGCAGCTCGTCTTTTGCCAATGCCAGCAGGATGTGAAATGAAAGCGGCGTAAGTGGAAGCTGTTCTTCAACTTGGGTATTCTGATCGGTTTTTATACTATCTGGCATATCGATATGTAGTAATTATATATGCGGTATATATATATTCGATATAGCGATGTCAAGAGAGGCG
>JAZDDD010000353.1:0-2461 GCA_036679545.1 Gemmatimonadota bacterium
CTCGCACCAGTTGTGGTTTCGAATACCTTACAAAATAAGCGGTTACGTGTCCAGAAACCGAGTCTTCAGGAGCCGGATTCATGCTGCTAGCCAGCCATCCTGCCCGGTACCGTCTAAGGCAATTCGGTCTGCGGCCTTATATAAGGAACGCGGGTGTCACCAGTATGTGACTTTTGGGCAAAGTGCTGACACGAAAACGGGGCGGCTGTGGTAGTACGAGGAACTTCTGCAGATCGACTTCCACCGTGATCTCGACTTTCTGTCCGGTGGGAATGACGTTGCCGAACTCATGGAGAACTTGTGCATCATTGGGAACTTTCAGGAACAAGAATGGTGAGGGAAACCAACCGCCCGCATCGTAGTTCAGCTGGAAGATGGGTTGTCTTTCCCGCCGTGTGCGTAAAGCTCGTCGAATATGTCTGAAGCTTAGGTGCCTCGCCTGACTGCTCGAGTGTGTTGTCAGGCGCGTCTTCCGGATTGATCCCGGTGGCCGTGCAACCGCCAAGTGTTGCAATGACGAACGTGGGAAAGGCGTCCTGTCAGCTATTGTCACCCCAAGACTTATCGCCCGTTGATTTATCTTTTTTCTTGTCGTCTTTGCTGCGACCAAAATCCGGTGCCGCATCTGAATTTGTGGCGCTATGGTTTAACGTCAGTGGCTCGGCGGGGCACTACCTGGTTTGTTTTGAACCAACTGGGCATCGTAACCGGGCGGTTTTGAACCAGTATCTAAATTGCCAACGCCCCAACCTGTTCAACGCGTCGCGCGACGTGATCGTTTTGAGTCCCCTTGCGGCTTCGATATGCCTTTCGCAAAACCAGACACACCCTTCGGGGTGCCCCGGGATGTCGCCGGTGAGGGGCGTGTAGTCCGCGAAGTTCACCGTGCCGCCTCCATCGGCGAGATCGAATCTCCGATCACATGTGCCGCAAATCGGTGGCATCACGTCACGTTGCTCTCAGTGTATCCAGTGGATCGGCCCTGGTGGCTTGAAGCGCCGGTGTTAGGCAGGCGATGAGTGAAACCAGAACCAACAGTACTTCAGCACCAATGAGGGAAGCAGCATCTGTTGGTGGCACGGTATACAACCATTGTTGGAAGAGTGTGCCTGCCCACATTGCAAGGAAAGCGCCGAACCCCGTTCCGGCCAACACCATGACAACACCGTCGTGGAACACCAACCGTAAAACGTCTTGTGCTTGCGCGCCGAGTGCCAGCCGTACACCAAACTCACGCATGCGCTGACTCACCGTGTAGGTCAGAACACCATAAAGACCGACTGCGGCTAACAACAAGGCAAATCCGCCGAACACTCCGAACAGACCAGCCAAGAAGGTTCGAGTCTTGACGGCGGCGTCAAAATCACGCCGCCAGGCTGTCACGAAAGAAAGATGTGGTCCGGGTACGGTTGCCTCGATCGTTTCCTTAACAAGGACCGGCAAGTTCGGATCCTCCGTATCCGTACGCAGCACGATATTGCGGTAACGGTCACCGGCCTCCATGACGTATACTTTCGGCTCAGGCTGCAAATCGGGATCGTTCCCGAAGGCCAACGCCACGTTTTGCACGACGCCCACCACGGGTATCCATGCGCGTTCCGAATCGAGTGTTCCCAGTTTGATCAGCTTCCCGATTGGGTCTTCTCCTCTAAACAAGAGCCTTGCCGCATCTTCATCTAGGATGGCGGCCGGGCGGTTGGTGCTTTCCGCCGGCAGGAAGTCGCGTCCGCGCACGATGGATAGCCCAAGCGTGCTGAAAAAGTTGTGCGACACGCGCTGGTACGCGGGGAGGTTGATCTGTGCGTCGCCCAATCCTGAGGCGATATCGGATAGCACCAAGCCACCGGTGGGCAATCCGGAACTCATAGTGGCAACGTTACGAACACCAGGTATTGTTGCGACAGCATCCACGATGTTTTCGAAGATCTCATCATGTTGCTCGGCGACGGCGTTTCGCAACCAAACACCTGACTTGTACAAACGGCCGGTGTCGAATCCAAATTCGTAAGCGTCTACGCTTTGGGCCGCCTTGAAAAGTAGACCGGTGCCCATGAGTAAAATCATCGACACACCGATTTCGGCGATGGCCAATCTATTGTACCGACCACGCATGCGGAGCGTGGCGCCACCGGCGGAACTTTTCAGCGGTTCGCTTGGGTCGATGTTCGAGATACGAATTGCGGGGATGAGACCAAACACCAACACCGTCGTGACGGTTGCGGCCAACGCGAACGCGAATACTCTTCCATTGAATACCGGTGCCAGACGTCCGATCAACGCCATTTCCGGCGGCATCCTATTTGTTACGATGTCAATGCCCCACGCCGTCAAGAATGCGCCGAGCGTTCCGCCGATAACTACGATGACAGCAGATTCCGCAACAACTTGTTTGATCAACCGACCCCGTGTCGCGCCCAGCGCGGTATGGAGTGCGAGGTCACGTCTGCGCGCGTAGCCCCGC
>JAZDDD010000354.1:0-8771 GCA_036679545.1 Gemmatimonadota bacterium
GAATCGCAAACCGAATGTCCTGGCTTAACCGGTCCACTACACCACCTCCCTTGAGCGTGCGTGCCGATTGACGCACTAACGTGGTGACCCATGCACTGGCGGCGGTACGAACAAAATCGCCAACCACACGGGCACCAAAACGAAGTCGACCAACTCCGTTGGCGTCTTGTTGGGTTTGGTCAAAATGAAGCTCCATCTCGGCGCCATACCGATCACGAAACGACCGCGGATAGAATCGCAACAGCCTGCGATACCAACCACCGCGATTCACGGTGTTCCCGTTCGGTTGATCAGTTGTTGGGATTCCGCGTATCCCAAAATGTCCGCCAGGACTTTGACCTCCCGTTCGAGGACGGTCCTACCGTTCCTCGTAATTCCGTAATACCGCCGCCGTTGAGGCGAACGCTCCGCTCGATCCGCCACGACTTCTTCCAGATAACCGGCATCAACGAGCCGTTTGATCGCCCAGTAAAGCGAACCGGGGCCAAGTTTGACGGAACCTGACGTGCGATCGTGAACCGCTTGCATGATCGCATAGCCGTGTTGCGTCTCCTTCACGACCGACAGCATGATGTGAAAGAAGGCCGGAGTGAGCCGAAGAGGCTTTGTCATGCAAGTCACCGCCTAAACATACGAGTATTCGTTATAACGAATACTATTATAGATTGACAACCGTTGCAAATCGGTCCGCATGTCCGCGTGCTAACTTATTACCACGAAGGTTGTTACACGCCCCGTACGAACGCGCGAGTCATCGCCAACCTTACTGCCGCTAGAACTGTCCAACAGTCCGTAGACTTGCTTTTGAGAGGTTGTGTTATTATTTCGCACTTGCAATACAAATCGGAGAGTCAATGAGCAAGGGCGCGTTTCTCGGTGAGTTCGAACAGATGGTCTTGCTGGCCGTCGTGCGATTGACGGATGCCGCCTATGGGGCCCGGATCAGGCAGGTGATAGAAGATCGGACGGGCCGAGTGGTGACCATCGGGGCGCTTTATGCGGCGTTGGAGCGGTTACAACGAAAGAAACTTCTCCGATCCAGAGAGACCGATCCCGAACCAATTCGCGGCGGACGTGCAAAGCGAGTTTACACTCTCACTCTTGTCGGCATACGGACCCTCAGCCACTCACAGTCCATGATGCAAAAAATGGCGGAGGGACTTCCATTGGATTCAGAGGCGGGTACGGTTTGAGTAACCGCCTTCGTACAGACCCACCCGTTTTTGCGCGTTGGATTCTCTTCATTACAATGCCTGCGACTGACAGACAAGTGTCGTTGGGGGACCTGCAGGAAGAGTTCCAACAAAAGCTGGACGCGGGCACGTCCCCGAGACGGGTAAGAATGTGGTACTGGCGTCAAGCCGCGGGATCGATAGGACCGAATCTCAGCCGCCGTTTCCGAATCACAACCGCACCCGCTGCACGAGGAGACTTTGCAATGACAAGTGTGGTCCACGACATTCGATACGCCGTACGCTCGTTGCTCAAACAACCGGCATACAGTTTAACTGTGGTTGGGATGCTCACGTTGGGAATCGCCGGCAATACCACGATTTTTTCCGTGTTCAACGGTTTGTTCTTGCGGCCGTTGCCGTTCGCTACCCCAGATCGTCTCGTCAACCTGGACGAAACTGCGCCGCAATGGGACCTAGAATACGTATCCATCAATTTTCAGGATTTTTCGTTTTGGCGCGACAATAACACAACCTTCAGTTCGATGGCCGTTTTCCGCCGGGCGATCTCCAACCTGTCTGGCATAGGAGACGCCGAACGTTTATCCGGCGCCCAGGTCAGTCACGAATTGGGAACGGTCTTGGGTATCACACCGATACTGGGGCGGCACTTCACCGCCGATGAGGACATACCCGATGGCCCAAAGGTTGTGCAGTTGGGCTACGGCTTATGGCAGGAAAGGTTCGGCGCAGACCCGAACATCCTAGGTCGAGCCATCACCCTCGACCGTGAACCGTACACTGTCATCGGCGTGTTGCCGCCGGAAGCTTCGTTCATAGAAGAGTCGAAATACTGGATACCTCTCCAAACAACGGCGACCATCCGCACCGGTTCGTGGTGGTTGAACGGCATTGGGCGCCTCCGTCCCGAGGTGACGATCGAACAAGCGCGAGAGGATCTCACGCGGATTCACAAGAATGCGATCGATGAGCGATCAGTAAACGAGGTTACTTCACCAATTGTGCTGCCGATTCTGGAGCGGTTACTCGGCGCATACCGCCTTGGAACGACTGCGATGTTGGGCGCGGTGGGATTGGTGCTCCTGATTGCGTGCGCCAACATCGCTGGTTTGATACTGGCACGATCATTGGCACGCCGTCAGGAAATCTCAATCCGGATTGCGCTGGGAGCCAGTCGATGGCGCGTTGCACAACAACTACTCACCGAAAGTTTCGTCCTTGCCATAGTCGGCGCTTCGCTCGGCGTCGCTCTTGGTCTGTCCGTGTCTTCCGCCTTGCGCGCGATCACCGCCGATGCGTTGCCAGCCTGGGTGACTTTCACCCTCGATGTCAGGGTCCTCGGCTTCACCGTGTTTCTGACATTGGCCGCCGCTTTGCTGTTCGGTTTGGCACCGGCCCTGAGTGCGTCGCGGTCACAGTCGGGTTCGGTGGGCGGGAGCGCCGCAACAAGGATCATTGGTGGGCGCGCTAAACATGCGGCCCTCAACATTCTCATAACATCGGAAGTCGCGCTATCCATGGTGTTGCTCGTCGCAGCCGGGCTATCCCTGCGCGATTTTCGCGCGCTCGAAAAGACGGACCCGGGTTTTCTCCCAGAGAACGTGCTGTCGTATCGCGTCTCGTTGCCACCCTCTGCATACGATGCACCCGCACGAGCCGCATTCTTCGACAACCACCTCAACACGATCAGGGGCTTGCCCGGCATCGTAGACGCCGGAGCAGTAACCAATCCCCCGCTGTCGTTCCACAATGGCTCCTTCTTCCAGGTACAAGATGAACCACCCCGGGCTGAAGACGCACCCCGACCAGTGACTTTGGTGCGATACGCGACACCGGGATATCTGGAAGCAATTGGCGTTACGATGCTCGCCGGGCGCACCTTTCGGGAAGGGGATGGCCGCGGTGAAGAGTCATCCGTCGTGATCGTGAATGAGACATTCGCGCGGCGTTACTGGCCGGAAGGTGAGGCACTCGGTCAATACATTCGTAGCGGTGACGAGAACCCATGGATCACGGTTATCGGAGTTGCACAAGATGTACAGCACTACGGTGTGGACACCGAAATGCGGCAGGGCGTTTACTTCCCCTATCAGGTAGACGAGCCATCCAGCATGTCCATGATCCTACGCACCGCGAGGGATCCTCTGTCGCTTGTCACAGCGGTGCGTTCCATCTTGCGATCTGCGGATGCCAATGTTCCAATGGCAACGGTTACCACCATGGAAGAGGTCCTCCGTGAATCACTCTGGGCACGCCGGGCGGCCTCGTGGTTGGCGGCAATTTTTTCTGCCGTTGCGCTTTCGTTGGCAGTCGGCGGCATCTATGGTGTCGTGTCCTATACCGTCAGTCAGCGCACCAGGGAGATCGGCATTCGCATGGCGCTTGGCGCCCGGCCCGCGCAAGAACTTTCTCGGATAATGCGACGAGGAGTGGGAGTGATTGCACTCGGGATTGGATTGGGCTCCGTCGGCGCCTTTGGCGCAGGGAAACTCCTGTCAAGAATGCTGGTTCACGTCAGCGTTACGGACCCCCTCGTCTACGGGACTGTCACGTTGACACTCCTGGTGGTAACCATCTGCGCTAATCTCATACCGGCGAAACGAGCCGCCACAATTCATCCGGCAGACATTTTGCGCGGAGACTAACCCGGTTGCCACGTCTTCCGTTCCAACCAACGAGGCGGCTAGAGAAGGAAAATCTCGGTGGTGCCATGCCAGTTTGTGACGACGGCACCAGTCGCCACAGAGGACACAGAGGGAAGAAAAGCTCGACACCCAACACTCCACTTTCAACGCTCACGAAGGAAGCATCGCCCCATCTCTTTCGGTCCTCCTTCGTTCTCTGTGGCCAAAACATCGCTCCTAACACACCCCATTCATCCAAAAACAACGGAACTTCCCCCAACCAACAAAACACCGCCTGCTGGCGACATCGTTCCAAAAAGAGCAAATTGTTCGTTGGTCCTGTTCTGAGGTTTCATGCACACTGGCAGGTTTGCACATTCAATCCGACGATTCGGGTCGCGCGGCGTACCGACCTGGTTTTTGTTGTTCGTCGTCTTACCAACCCACTCGGCGGCAGCGTGCGAACCGGATGCTTCAGGAACGGCTAGTTGGGAACAGGAAGCCCAAGAGTCGGTTCAAGTACCACCAATCACCGACCGAGCGGCACGGTTTTATCGTACTGGCATGACGGCGTGGGGCCTGCGGGTAATCGTCGGATTCCTGGTTCCGACGATCATATTGATCACAGGCTTTTCCGCGACGCTGCGCCGTTTATCGCATCGAGTGACCAGGGGATTCTCTCTCGGCACAAAAAGACAACGGGAGCTCGGTGTTCGTTTCGAGTTTGGCGCGGCGGTTTTCGCTGGTTTGTACGCGACCATAACGGCCCTCGTACTACTTCCTTTGGAGTGGTATCAGTTTTTCTATCGCCATCACGAGTTTGGTCTTTCCAATCAATCGTTCGGACGGTGGTTTTTCGAAACGCTGATGACATTCGGACTCGGCACGGCAGTCATCATGTTGATTGCTCCCGTCGTCTACTTCTTTTTACAGGCGTCGCCAAAACGTTGGTGGCTCTATACGTCGGTGGGCGCCGTCGTCACCATCTTGGCCCTACGTATCGTTTTCCCCGTTTGGATCGCTCCGTTGTACGATGACTTCGGTCCAATGCAAGATCAGGCGCTGGAACAAGAGATCATTCAACTCGCGGATCGGGCTGGCATCGACGGTAGCCGAATTTATGAAGTAAACAAAAGCCAAGATACCGAGGTTGTGAACGCTTACGTGACCGGACTGCTCAACACAAAGCGTGTCGTGTTGTGGGATACTTTGTTGGAGAAACTAAGTCGCGAGCAAGTGTTGTTCGTCATGGGACATGAGATGGGTCACTACGCCATGCATCACATGTGGAAGATAGCCGGTGTCACAGGGCTACTCGTATTGTTTTCCCTGTACGTCGTGCAAAAGACGGCCGGATCACTCATCGCAAAATTTCGAGACCGATTTGGGTTTTCACAGTTAAGTGACTACGCATCGATTCCGTTGCTCGTACTGATGGTCAGCGTTGTGTCCGCTGTTGCGTCGCCGTTGAGTTTGGCTTACAGCAGACATCTTGAGAAGGAAGCGGATCGGTTTGGGTTGGACATCACAAGAGACAACCACGCGGCGGCAACTACCTGGTTGGCACTGCAGCGGGAGAATCTGAGCAACCCCGATCCGGGATTCATATACCGGACGTGGCGGGCAACACATCCGGTATTGAAGGACCGCGTGAGATTTGCAAACGAATACCGGCCCCGGGGTACCGAGCCCACACCGTGAACGGCGGATACAACGGAAACCCCATCAGACCGTAGACTACCTCGAAAACCCGACCATACCCAGATACGTCAAACGCACAAATTGTTCTGGGTTGATGAAACCTTGGCCCCATGGATCGTCAAAGTCCGCCATCGGCGCCCGACGGACAATCTCGTCTTCGGTGAGCCCATCGTTCATCAGTGTCTGAATCCGATCCCTAGCCGTGACCAGCATGTCTCTGTAGGCACGAAGCTCCTCAATACCCCCCAACGGGCCGTGCCCGGGAATGATACGCGATGTAGAGGTTGCCATAGACATCACGCGTTCAGCCGCCGCAATCATTCCATGAATAGAACCACCGCTCGCAACGTCGATGAACGGATACATCCCGTTAAAGAACGTGTCCCCCATGTGAAACACATTTGCGCGTTCGAAAAAAATGATGGCGTCACCATCAGTATGAGCGTGCTCCACATGACGCGCACGAATCGTTTCGCCGTTCCAATGAAACGTCGCGGCGTCGGTAAAGGTGATGCTCGGTAGCGCGGCGTCCGGTGATGGAGGTACCGCTTGATTGAATAATTCCAAGAATTGGTCGGTGCTCATGCGTGCGCGGACATTTTCGTGAGCCACGATTATCGTACCGGCTTCGCCGAGGTTTTCATTGCCACCGGTGTGGTCACCGTGCCAGTGCGTATTTAAGACAAACTTCACATCCCCATCCGTGAGGGCAGCGATGGCCACCTTAATCTTTTCGGTTAAGGGCGCGAATTGATCGTCGATTAAGAACGGACCATCGTCGCCAATCGACAGTCCAATATTCCCACCTTGACCGACGAGCATATAGATACTGCCGGCGACATAAGTTGTTTCGATCTGGACGTCGGGCACATCTTGCTGACCCACCAGAGGAAGTGCGACAGCCAGCAACAATGCCGACGTGAGTTTGATAGCGCGATCTTCGACGTTGAACACAGCTTGCTCCAATCGGTTGATTCCGATGGAAAGATCCGTCAGTAATGAGCCGAGGGCAAGCCGTACGATCGGTGGGACAGACACTGGCACGAACCGTTTGAAAGTCACTTGGCGCGAGCGGGGGCGAACCTACCAACGGCGTTACCTGACCATCCGACGCCATCCGTCACTAATTTACACGGTCGTAAACGCGGCTGATCTGTAGGGGCTGCGGCAATCGCCCACCCGAAAGTCGAGCTGTGACTTCGAGCCGGTTCTCTTCCTCGTCGAACTTGTACGTTTCCTTGAGCGTCATTCCCGTTTCCTTGAACTTCCGCTGCACTTCGAGTTCTCCGTCTTTGCGCTTCACTTTGAACTCGACATCGCCCTGCCCCGCGATGGTTTCGGTCCACTCTTCTCCATCGGTATGCAGCAACAACGCCGGTTGATTGCCGGCCACGATGTTGAGATTGGATTCCACCATTTGGATGCCGAGACGATCCACCGGGCGCATGATAAGCGCTGCGGGTCCGCCGCCGAGGCCACCCTGACGTCCAAACTCGCCAGCGCCGCCGGCCGCACCTCGGCCCGCACCTCCTCCTCGGCCACGTCGTCCACCGGCGCCGCCCCGCGAACCAATACCTCCACCCTGCTGGCCCCCTCGACCACGCATGTTTCTCATCACGTCCTGTGGATCATCGCTCTTTTCCACGTTGAGAGACCACGTGCCCAGTATGGGATCCTGCTGAGTAGCCAACACATCAAGTGGCGACCCCAAAGTCGCGGCGCCGTAAAAAGCCGTCAAAAACATCATCGTGCGCATTGTTGTTCCTTTCGTTTCAAGCGTCGGTCAGTTTGCCGATTCTTGCGGTGATCGTGCTACTTGAAAAACCACGCTCTCGCTCGCGAACGCGCTGAACACACCCAAGCCGTCCGTGATGTTCGAAGGAGGTTCGTTCAAATCGCGAGAATCTTGTGTCCGGTTTTCATAAAGATCTGCATATTCCTGGTTGACTCGATGGACGCGCGCTTCGTGCTGCCCGAGGTCACGGAGGGCAAGTAACCGAACAATGTAAAAATCATCGATGGTGGGTTCCGACGTAAAGCGAAATCGTCCAATTCTCTCAATGAACTGGTCAGGCAAGATCGCTTCTGTACCTTCGTCAAGACCTGCAAGCACGACGAAGTGCAACCGTTCGTCTGGGTTATCCCACGTGGCCGCGAGCTGTGAGTTTTGCGGATTGAACCCACCCTGACCCGGACCGACACCCGTGCCAAAAGTCGGTGCAAATAGCGTATCGCCATCAATTGCGACGTTGACCGGCAGCTCCGGTACGACCGTTTCGCCCACAGCGACCTTGCCGAAGTACGACACTTCGAGCCGGAATAGGTCGCCCGTTTCAACCATCAAGTCAGCTCCGCTGTATCCGTAGTACCCACCTTCACCCGTGGGCTGCAATGAATAGCGTACGCCGTTTTTGATGAGGGCAACTTGCGCGTCATTGATAGTTGGAACTTCTGTAGAATCAGTCCCGAGTGGAACCGCTTCGGTAAGCCGCACATCGTCCACCGTTTCTCCTGCAAACAGGAATGCTTCAACCACAACGAGATTTACCCCGCCCTCTTCCGTTGGCGTATCGGCACAACCTGCACCTACGATGGCAACAGTCAGCATCGATAACGATAGGCTCTTCATATTCATGGTCAAAACTCGAACCGAATGGATAAGTTGGGTGTGAAGCCGAGGAACTCGACGTCCGTGATCAATGGAGGCGACTCTGACAATTCGAACTCTCGGTACCACACGTTGCGTCGATTGTACGCATTAAAAATTGAGAGCCCTAAGTCACCTGTCCACGTGCCGAGGCGGAATCGATAATGACTGGACAAATCGAGTCGATGGTACGCTGGGAGTCGTAAACCGTTCTTTTCACCAACGTGGATGTAACTTTGCTGCGTTCCGTCTAACAGTGTCAAAGAGTACTCTGACTCCGGAGCCGTGTACGGTTTGCCGGTCGCGTACACCCAGGTGCCCGACACTGTCCAATGACCCAACGAATAACTACTGACAAGCTTCACTTCATGTGTTTGGTCGTGAAGCGCGGGGAAGGGATTCCCGTCATTTAGTTCATCGAATGTGTGCTCGACCTTCGACAGCGTATAGCTTGCCCAACCAGTGAAGTTGCCAAACTTTTTCTGAAGAAGGAATTCAGCACCTTTCGCTACGCCGGACCCATCAAAAAACAGATTGGATATGTCTAACTCCCCCGCCCGACGAAAACGCAATGAGAATTCTGAAAGGCCATCGAGGGTTTTGCGA
>JAZDDD010000355.1:0-4386 GCA_036679545.1 Gemmatimonadota bacterium
TCTTCCTGTTCCTCTTCAACGTTGGTGTCACCTTCTGGACGCGGATCTCGCTTGAGGAAACTCAGTCCTTGTCCGTCGGGTCGCCATGAGAAGCTTCGTGGATCGGGATCGCTATTCGTCGTGTCGTCTGGTGCCCCGTCTCGCACGTTCGTTTCCAGAAGCGTTGCCATGACCAAACCGCTCTCAAGATTCCAGACCTCCTCGGTCGACGCGAACTGCCGTCGAGGTACGATGTAGGAGAACGGCTTTGTCATGCGTGTCACGCGCGCGTACAACCCGTCGGGCGAGACATCGACGGAGCTTATCATCGCGGGCTCCCCGATTCGTCTCACCCTTCGGTTCTCGATGTCGATAACGGCGAGTTGACTTGTCGTGTAGTGGCTGAGGAGTGCCCGCTCGTGCGGGCCCTCCAGGAGGTCAGGGTAGGTTCGGATCCGATTTGTTTCGGGTGTGGTCAGACGGACTTGCGGGCCAGTTGGTACGATGGCTTCAGTCGGCGCGGGCCCGCGATTCTGAGGCACGAGTGTGGCTACGATGAACCGGGAGTTGGGTGTCCACTCGATGTTTGTATTGAGTGTTGCCATGATCGGGGTGCGTGTGATCTGCTGGGAGTTGATCTGCTGGGAGTTGCCATTCGCAGGGTCGGCCACGTACACATGCGTCGCGTCGTCCGTGTGGACGAAAAACGCGATGCGTGACCCGTCGGGGGACCACACCGCCGATGAAACCCGCGCGCCACTGGGCACGTTCAGCGTCACCGTGTTGCCCGTTTCGGTATTTGTTACTTCTAAGCCAATGCCGCCCCGAATTCCCAACTGTCGAGAACGGTTGGCTTGCCAATCGATCTGTTCGCCTGCCAGCCGATAGAAGGGCTTGGCCAACATCTTCATGGTCGGCGGCCCGTCTCCCTGCTGACGGACGAAGTAGAGTCGGTTCAGGTTCGGATTGCCGAGCGTGACATTCATATGGCGTGGTGCCAGAACGGCATCGGCAATTTCTGCGGGCGGACGGACGAATGTCTCTGTCGTGATTGCAGCGTTGCCGTCTTGTGCGGCAAGTTGGGCAACACTCAGCACAACCGCGAAGACGATGAAGCTCAAGAGAGATGATTTAGGAAGATTCATTGCAGGGTGCCTCCGGTGAACGGCAGGGTCAAGAAAAGCCGACTAGCGAGCCGTTTTGGGGCGGCCGCATCATCGCCACAATATACGGGCGAATACTTCACTCCGCTTGTGACAACTACGAGTTGACTACCCGTGCCGTTGCCCATCCAAGGAAATGCTAAGCCCCCTGCGGAAGGGAATGCTAAGCCCCCTGCGGAAATGTCTGGCGTACCGGATCCACGGCGGGGCCTTGAAACTCGTCGTCGTCGACATCTAACGATACGGTTAGTTTGCAGTCCCGAACGATAGGGCCTTCGCATTGCCTTCGCCAAATTCGTCGTGCAATGGCGCTAACGAGTCGTTCACGATCATGAAGGCGACAATGTCCCAGTACTCTTGATCAGTAAGTGTACGAGGTGACTGGTACGGCATCGCGAGCTGAACGTAACGGTATAACCGATACGCCGTTCCGTAATGCTGCAATGTTCGGCGAGACAACTCAACACCAATGCCACCCTCAACATCGTGACAGTACGCACATTGCGTGCGGTATAAGGTCTCACCTCTTAGGAGCTGATCTATCAACGGGTCGGGTGACTGACCGCACGCAGTCACGGTCAGGAGCAACATCTTTGCGATCAGCCTGAGCGTCACGTCACCTCGATACTGTAGGATAAGATTGCATTCATGAGGTATCCCTTGGCGTTAAACGGAACGGTCTCTGGCTGCATGTTGCCTCGAGCGTCCGTAGCGCGGGTGCGTAGCCGATGCGTTCCTGTGGTGGCGTTCCACGTGAACTCGAAACGCTGCCACGCGCGCGGTAGTACTGGTTCCACGATCCGTGCTGGTTGCCACCCGGCATCGTCGGCTTGCCATTCAACTCGGCGGATCGGACCCTCGGGTGAGTATGCGTAACCGCGGATAGTCTGAACGGCGGCGTGCAAGGCTGCTGGCCGTGGAAGGGCAAGTGCACTTTTCACGTTTAGCGCGGCGATCGGCATGCCGTCGGCAGGGCTATGTCGATCGGCGGGCCATTGGTCGCCTACCAAGACATACGACGTTGTATTGTTCTTGACCCATTGCCGTGTGGATGAAACAACAATGCGATTCAACCACTTGACGCTGTTGCTTCCCGGCCACCGCGGAACGACACCTCGGACGGGGAACCCATGATCCGGTGGCATGGGTGATCCGTTCATGGACATCGCGAGGAGAGTATCGGAGTCCAACGCCGTTGCAAGTGACATCGGGCGATTGAATTCGCCGCCGTCCATCCCGAAAAGGTTCACGTCCACCGCGTTGTCCAACACACCAGCGAGTTCCAAGACGTGACCAAGTTGTACGCCGGTCCACATAGCGCAACCAACGGCCCCAGTCTCCCATTGCCCGCCGCTTGCGACTTGCCCGGTGACCTC
This sequence comes from Gemmatimonadota bacterium, assembly GCA_036679545.1. GTDB lineage: Bacteria > Gemmatimonadota > Gemmatimonadetes > Gemmatimonadales > GWC2-71-9 > JAZDDC01. The sequence goes on from JAZDDD010000355.1 coordinate 2,519, forward strand.
CTGGAAGAACTTGCGCCAATTCCCAGCGCATTCGAGATACGCGAGATTCGTTGCAGTCGGCAAACGCAGGAGATCGTCATACGTGAGTGTCATCGGTTGGTTGATAGCGTCCCCTTCTATCCGCAGTTGATAGGTTTCTGCGGCAATGAGTGGGGTGGGTGCGTGGTTCCGCACAAAGAATTGTTCGTTTGGTGTCAGGAGGCCACGCAGGTGGTCAAGACGTGTTTCGAGATTCGTTGGATGCAGTATGAATCCGTTGGAGTCTTTGACCCACGGTGATTCGGTCTGGCTGACATCGGCGGCTTGTTCCTCGGAAGAACAACTAGTTGCGGTAATCAGTGCGCCTGCGCTCGTTCCGATGAAACTACGGCGTGTCAATCGGTGGGACATGTGGCCTCGTTGTCAGGATGGCGGTGGGGCTCGGTGAGCGGATAACAAAATCTAACAACAACTCGGCGAGTTCTGCGGGCGTGGCGTCCGTCGATATCGCCCAACAGGTGTACGATGGTAGACCGAGGATTTGATGAAGATGCACCAGAGGCGGATGTTGTCCTTCCCACCGAAGCCACCGTGGTGTGCCCTCATTGTGGGGAGCAAGTGGTGATTGGGCTTGATCCGGGTGGCGGTCCCTCACAACAGTATATAGAAGATTGCCAAGTATGTTGTCGTTCTTGGCTCGTGTTGGTGTCATTTGACGACATGGGCGGCGCATCAGTCAGTGTAGATGCCGCCGAGTAGTGTTTCGAACGCAAGAATCTCTCCTGCGGGGTTGCTGCGGATTCGCGGCTTTGTCGTTTGGAGCATTGTGCTGGCGCGTCTTGGTTAATACCTTCATTTAGGCTATATGCAAAATGCAGATATTAAGGAAATCTCAATATGTTTGACATATCCGAGTTTATTCCAGTTAAGTCCACGGTCTTCCTTGTGCTGTTGGCGCTGGCGGAGGAGCCGCGTCACGGGTATGGAGTCATGTTGGATGTTCAGGGTCGCTCAAAAGGAGCCGTAAAGCTGGGTACCAGTCACCTCTATCGGCATTTGAAACGCCTGCTGGACGACGGGCTGGTCGAGGAGGTGGAACCAAACGAGCCTGATACGGATGATCCGCGGCGTCGTTATTACCAACTCACGGACATGGGCCAAGAACTCGTTCGGGTGGAGAGTTTGCGACTCAGGGAGCTGGTCAAGGATTCGAAACGCCTTGGATACATCTGAGCGTTGATGGTAACAATGAGAAACGTCCCACGGCTCTTCGTTATCCTCTTGTATTTGTATCCGGCGTCTTTTCGCCACCGGTTCGGTCACGAGATGAGTACGACGTTCCACCGAACCCTCCAACAACATGATCGTGCGCACACTCGTTTCGCACTGTGGATTCGAACGATTCGAGATGTCATTCTCTGTGCGGTAGTGGAATGGAGGGACCTGATAAGAAACAAACGGCCAAGTCGCAACCCGACACAACCGCCAAGATCAAACCCGCGACGCCGTTCCGGTGCGCTATCGTCAATTGGCAGAGACTGTCGCTTAGCGATTAGGACGCTTGTTCGCCGACCAGGGTTCACGGCAGCGGCTGTTGCCACACTTGCGCTTGGCATTGGCGCCAATACGGCGGTTTTCAGTGTTGTTGATGGAGTCATGTGGCGATCGCTCGGTTACGACGAACCCGATCGTTTGGTTGCGGTCTGGCCGGGTCGTAGCATGAGCATGCGAGAGATTGTGTTTCTCCATGACAATGCGGAGTCCTTTGCCAGCGTGGCATCTGTTGCAGGTTGGACTATGGCATTGTCTGGTGTCGCTAGCCCCACTCAGGTGTATGGCGCGCGTACTTCGGCAAATCTCTTTACGACACTGGGAACACCAGCACAACT
>JAZDDD010000356.1:0-4610 GCA_036679545.1 Gemmatimonadota bacterium
GTCGGTCTTTACAGACCGACCCCACTGACGTCGTACTAGAAATTTCTTAGTTGCTCAACGCGGTGCTGATTTGGACATTGACTGCGGGCAAGTTCTGAAAATCAATTGGAACTTGTGTAAACGTTTGAGCGCCGCCAATGGAAGTTGCTTGAAACGCAAAGTTTCCGGCCATCGTACCCGAAGTCACGGAACATGTAACCGTTACACCTTGTGCAGATCCACCGCAGTTGGTCGAGCCACCGGAAAATCCGGACGACGTTATCCCAACGGTGCCACTGGTTCCGAAATACGATGTCGATGAACCATAGTACGTCGCATACGTAGAACCGTCACCAATGGTGCCGGATGTGTTTGCCGGCGGCGTGGTGCCATCAGTACCAAGAATGAAAGCAGACACCAAGTTATCGACCGTATTCGCGGAGGTATCGAGGTTGTTAAACCCGACGATGCCGGCCATCCAGCCAGTCACCGAGGTGCCACCGCTCGAAATATCGTACCCTATCAAAAAGCCGAACCCATCGTACGAAGCGGCAGCACCACTGCTGAGCGCTAAGTTCAATCCGGCGTTTACGGCTTGATCAACCTGAGCCGCCGCGGAAGACGCCGTCATTTGGCCGAGCCCCGAAAGGCCATCAACAAAGAACGAGGCGAATGCCGCGGCTGGCGACCCCGTCAAACCGCCTGTGCTGCTCAAGGCCTGCACGATGGCCGCCTTGTCATTGTCGCTAAGATCGCCATTTGGCCCTGTCAGACCGTCACTGCCGCAACCCATGGATACAAGCGTGACGACCGTCACAGCCCCCCACATAAACTTCGAACCCTTCCGTAACATCGACTCTCCTCCGTAGAACATTCGTGCGTGGGCCTCTCGCCCGTAACGCGGGAGGCGATAGATTCGGTTGCGGCGAGGTGGAAGTCGGTGACTTTTGTCACTCAACGGAGCGAAATCCCGATCGGACACCCGGTCATGAGACAAAATCGTCTGAGGAGGAGACAGTTTATTTGAGAGCAACATGGATGATCCAAGCGTTTCTTGTCGGCGCGGGTGGTTTTTTGGGATCAGTGCTGCGGTTTGCGGTGGGGGCGTTGGTACATCGTGCATTGCCGGTTTCAAGCTTCCCCTACGGTACGTTCGTTGTGAACATCCTTGGCTGTTCCGCCATAGGGATCTTGGCAGGCTTGGCGGAAACGCGGCAGATCCTTGGAACGGAATTCCGCTTGTTCCTCATCGTCGGCCTGCTCGGTGGGTTCACCACCTTTTCAACCTTTGGTTGGGAGACGTTGTCTTTGTTGCGGGACGCAGAGCGACTAAAGGCCGTGACCAATGTCGTGCTCCAAATTGTCGTTGGTATTGCCGGCGCGTGGACCGGCTATGCCCTTGCTAAGGGTTTGTGATCTGAGGTTAACGAGCCATCAGTCCGCGTACACCGCCAGCAATTAAGGAGCCCACTGCCGCAAGGGTCAGGGGAAGACGCACACCCCCTGGAGACGCCAAGTAGCGTGACTCCCATTCAGGAAGGAACTTCGCTTTGTACTCGCGCACGCCACGGAAATTGTAGAAGTATTCGCCGTGTCGGTACAAAGCCGCACCCGCCCGCACCCAAATGGAATTGGGCGCATCGTTCTCGAGACCTGCTAGGGGCGCCATACCCAAACTGAATTGCGCATAACCTTGTTCGCGACCCCACTCGAACAACTTGACAAACAAATACTCCATAACACCGTAGGGAGCCTCGGGGGAATAACGCATCAGGTCGAGACCCAACTCACCACCGACTTCTCCACACCAAAGATTTGCAAAAGCCACAATGCGCTCATGTTGCCTAACGATCGCTATGGGACAACGCGTCAGGTAACGTGGCTCGAACGCACCCAAGGAAAAACCTTTTTCCCGAGTATTCTTTTCCGCCAACCACGAATCTGACACCTCGCGCAATTCTTCCAAGACCGCACTAACGGACTTCGCCGGAACCACTTCAACAGAACCACCACCGCGTTCGGTTCGACGAAGCGTTTGACGCAGACGCCGCCGGTTACTTCCGTCCATCGAAAACTTGGGGAGAGATATGCTGGCCTCCTCGCCCAACTTCACACACGATAGACCCTGATCCCGATATGAGGAGATCGCGCGTTGCTCCACCTGATAGAAAACGGGCCAACCACCATCCGCCTTGGCCATAGTGTCAAAGTGTTCGATCAGTTCACGCCACTCTCGTTCCGGACCCACGGGATCCCCCATGGCCACATAACAACGTCCGCTTCTCCGATACATCAAGAACGCATCGCCGGACCCGCTGAAGATGAACTCTTTGTCACCGAGCAGCGCGAGTGCGGCGCGGGCGCGAGGTTGGCGGGCTACGATACGCGCCGCACGCTCCAGATCCAGCGAGTGAACAACTGCAGATGCGGTTGCATCAGACCCACTACCCGAACGGTCGGTACGGCGGTCTTTTCGAAGTAGTAGGCCAACGTGTCTCATTGCCAGAAGACATCGACGCCCCTACCGGTTTTCTTGAGAACGAGTTTTGAATCAAACGACGTGAGCGACGTCTAAGACCCTACACGGCAGTGGTTTCCAAATCCCCCACTCAGGGGAAGTCCGGTCGTAGATTGCGGCAAGGAGGAGGGAATACCGCGTGACAATTCCGACCAAGACAATCACCGCCGCCCGTGCCGTGCAAACCGGGCAGGGAGCGTCATCCGGCCAAAGCGTGCTCGAGGTCGGTGACCAACGTGCCAACGTCTTCCAAACCCACCGACAGCCGAATCAAACCGGCCGGGATACCCTGGCCGGCCAAATAGTCTGCATTGTCTCCACGGTTTGGTGAGATTGCGAGGCTCTCGACGCCACCCCAGCTCACGCCGAGACGGAAGACTTTTAGACGATTCAGGAACCGACACACATCCGCAAACGTACCCGTTTCGAGTTGGAAGCTGAAAAGACCTGAATAGCCAGTCAATTGCGTGTCGATACCTTTGCGTTGGTCGAGCGTCATCGCTGGGTGAAAAACACAATGTACGGCCGGATGTTGATCGAGGAAGCGCGCAACCTCCAGTCCATTGTTTTGGTGTTTTTCCATCCGAATCGGCAGTGTCCGCACACCTCTGGCCAACAACCACGCGTCAAACGGCGCCAAGACGCCACCGTTGAGCATGAACGCGCCATAAAAAATTCGTTCCATCAACTCGTGGTTTGTCACCACGGCACCGGCCACGACATCACTGTGGCCACCGACATATTTTGAACATGAATGCATGACGATATCGACGCCAAACATCATTGGTTTTTGGAAGAGCGGTGTCGACCAGGTGTTATTCATCCCAGTGATGACGCCGCGAGTTGCGGCCAATTCGGTCACACGGCGAACATCGAGCACCTTGAAAAGCATCGTCGACGGACTCTCAAACCAGACAAGACGGGTGTTTGGTTTGATGGCTTTTTCGATCGAATCCATTTCGCGTGGCATGACCACGTCGAACTCAATCCCAAAGCGGCCAAGGTGTTCCGCAAGTTCCAGTGTTGGACCATAGACCTGGTTGAGAAATAGGATATGATCGCCAGACTGCAAAAGCCCCAAGAAAACCGCACTCACTGCGGCCATCCCCGATCCAAAACACTTACACACTTCACCCCGCTCCAACGCCGCAAGTTGACGTTCGAGGTATTCCACCGTTGGATTTTGCCCGCGAGTGTAAACGCAGTTCCCTTTTTCGTTAGCTAGGCCCACCAGCAAGTCTTCGAATGTCGGACGAGTGAAGAGCGACGTTTGCAATATGGGGGGCGCAATCGATCCGTATGGATTGGATCCTCCAGTTACGTCACTGGTACAAATGGCAATATCTTTCGGATCAATCGGCATCTTCGTTTCCGGACGCTCGGCGGAAGAAGCGCATATCTTACACTGAACTGACAAATTGCGCGAGGCCACTGCGGTGCAGGACGTAGATCGTTTACTGGGTCGGCGAAGCAAAACGCCACTGAACCCGCGGAACGTATAATTGCCTTACTTTCGTTGAGACGTACTCTAACTTACACACTTTGGTTCGCGGGATTCCGTGGGTTCTGCGGCTATGCTCCACATCCATACCAAGAATGTCGCCCACCACAACCAAAGCGGTAAGACAATTTGCAAATGACGTTTAAGAACATCCTCAAAGAGTTTTCCGTTGACGAGGCGTGGAAACACCTCGAGTGGATCAACAAGAACGCGCCGGTTCGGCTACCGGGTGCGGACGGCCAGCGGATTGCATCCGAATACTTTGTCGAGAAGTTGGCGAGTTACGGGTTCGAAGCGCGGCTCGACTCGTTTAGCGCCTATCGCAGCATCCCGCAACGCGCAAGTCTCCACCTCGTGTTGCCCGAAGTACACGAGTACGCATGTGAACCGTGTGGTCACATCGCATCCACACCGGATGAAGGCTCAGAAGTCGACGTCATCTATGTCAACGGTGGATCAGAGAAAGAATACGAAGGTAAGGACGTGGCCGGAGCGGCGGTACTCGTTGAGATCTCCCGCGGCCCATCGCGAGATGAAAAGGCAGGAATCGCGGCGCGTCTGGGGGCAAGCGCCATTGTCTTCGTTGGCGCGACCACGCCAGAGTCCGATGCA
>JAZDDD010000357.1:0-14315 GCA_036679545.1 Gemmatimonadota bacterium
CCAACGAACATCGCCCATTTCGGTACAACATCCCGGTAGGCAATGAAGTTTTTGAAATCTCCGCTCGAATCCTTCGCGCCCACCACGTTCTCGTGACTTGCAAGTGCGGCCAAGACAGATTCACTCAGCGAGATGAGCGTCTATTTCGGAATGTTATACAAGAATACGGGAACGGGCGATTCATCGGCGATGACGCGGAAGTGATCGATCAACGCGCCATCACTCAACCCTCCCCCGTAATAGGTCGGCGCTCGAACCAACACGGCGTCCGCCCCAACATCGCCAGCCAACTTACAGGCGACCACTGTGCCTCGTGTGGATTCACGGCCCGCTCCAACCATCAAACGCTTTTCATCCGGCACCACGTCACGCAGCCACTCAATTACTTGGCGATATTCATGTTCGTCAAGCAGCGCAGCCTCTCCGGTGGAACCCACGGCCAACAGACCTGACAACCCCGCGTCCAAGAGGCCTCTGGCGTTGTTGCGTAAAGCGACAGCATCGACGTCGCCAGTCTTGTCATCAAATGGTGTGGTGATGGGAGCCATCACGCCCGCAAACTCGTTCATGTATCCTTTTCCGATTTGTCTTTCCGCCTCCGACGTCGATCGTGAGCCCCGTGCCGACGGGTGCGTTTGCCGAGACGACGCTCAGCCGCTTCCGAATCACCCGACATCTGTTCCCTGACGATTGCGTCCAGACGACGGAATTCGTCTTCATTCGTGCAAGCCGCTACTGCCAGGTCGTATTCGACGACGCCTTGGTTGACCAAATCAACCAAGTGCTGATCAAGTGTTTGCATCCCGTACTGTTCGCGCGAGTCTGCAATGAGTTGGTACATGTCACCGGCGCGATGCCGATCTCGCACCACGCTGCGCAGCTCCGGCGAAGCAATGGCAACCTCGACCGCTACACACCGCTTACCGTCCACCCCGTTCAACAACCGTTGCGAAATGACACCGCCCATGGCATCGGCGATTCTGATCCTCGCGACCTCTCGTTCTTCAAGGCCAAAAAGTGCAACCAGACGCGACACCGTGGTTGTTGCGTCCGGTGTATGGAGCGAGGAAATGACCAACCGGCCGGTCTCTGCGGCGGTTAGGGCCGCATCGACCATCTCGTGGTCCAGTAGCTCTTGCACGACCACGACATCGGGATCTTGACGCAATGATGACTGTAGGCCGGAGGCAAAGTTCTCCGTATCCACACCCACTTCTCGCTGCGTGACGGAGCCGTTAAGGTCACGATGGAGAAACTCGATGGGGCTTTCCACCGTTATCACGTGTTTGTTCATTTGCGAATTGATATGGTGGATCAACGCGGCAATGGTGGAACTCTTCCCACTGCCCGTTGGGCCCGTCACGAGCACAAGACCGTGATCGAGTTCCGCAATGTCCTGGACCGCGGACGGCAACCCCAGCTTATCCAGTGCAGGCACATCAAACGGAATGACACGCATCACGATCATGAACGACGATCGTTGCCTCAAAATATTGACGCGGAATCGTCCAATCCCCGGCGCACCCCAGGAACAATCGTAGTCAAGGAGGCTATCGAGTCGATCTCTGATGTAATCGGTCGGCACCAACTCCATCGCAATTGCCTTGGTTTGCTCTGGCGTCAGACGTTGTTTCGTAAGCGGTTTTAATACTCCATCAATACGCGCACGGAATACATCGCCGGCCTTGATGTGAAGGTCGGACGCGCCTCGCTCGACGGCAGCTTTTATTATGTGTTCCATGATATGCGCAGAGGCAGTGGGGCCATCATCCTACGTGGCTGAGTTTTTTTGCAACGCCGGTTGCAAGAGGCCCATGTTGGAACGGACACCACGCATAGTCTCCATGGCAACGACGGAGGCTTTTGCGGCACCCTCGGCCAACACGTCGTCTACCACACGGGGTTGTTCCTGAAGATCCGCCGCGCGCGCCCGCATTGGCCCAAACGTCTCCGCAATATTTTCAGCCAAGACACGTTTGCAATCGATACACCCCCAACCTGCCGATCGGCATTTCTCTGCGACTTCATCAACAGTTTCTGACGGCGAGAAATGCTCATGTAATGAAAATACATTGCATTTCTCAGGTGTTCCAGGATCGCTCTTCGTCACACGCGCGGGATCCGTCACAGCCGGACGCACCCGTTTCCAAATTGCATCCGGCGCCTCGAGAATACCCACCGTGTTCCCAATACTCTTTGACATCTTGGCTTGCCCATCAAGACCCACGATACGCTTAGCCGCCCCCAATTCGGCCTTGGGTTCGGGGAAAAACCTGGCCCCGTATCGCGTGTTCCACTTTCGCGCGACCCCTCGCATCAGCTCGACGTGTTGTACTTGATCTTGGCCCACCGGAACAAGGTCAGCCTTGTACAACAAAACATCGGCAGCCTGAAGTACTGGATACGTCAACAACCCAGCTAAGATGCTTTCCTCGCGCTTGGTTTTGTCCTTGAACTGCGTCATTCGTTCCAGTTCACCGACCGGGGTCACCGATGTAAATACCCAACTTAACTCCGTGTGCTCGTGAACATGGGACTGTACGAACAATACACTCACCGACGGATCGATTCCCGCCGCCATAAGACCGATGGTCATCTCCCGCGTTCGTGCCTCCAATGAATTGACATCGTACGTCTGCGTTATAGCATGGTAGTCCACAACGCAAATAAACGTCTCATGGCGATGTTGGAGTTCGACCCAATTCTTGACGGCGCCCAAATAGTTTCCAATATGGAGTTCGCCCGACGGTTGGATGCCTGAAAATATGCGCGCCATGGCCTAAGCTTACGGACACCTGGAAAGGGCCGCAAGGTGACAGATTACGCGGAGTTACTTTCTGCGGCCAAACGTGCCGCGGCCGCCGCCACTGAGTTCATTCGCGCAGCCGATAGACCGCCGGACACGTCTTGGGAGAAGAAGGGAGCAAGTGATTTCGTCACGGCCGTCGATCGTGGCGCCGAATCGATCATCGCGGAAAGCCTGACGAAAGACATACCTGGGTCCGTGGTGTGGGGCGAAGAGTTGACGCCGGAAATCGCGAGCGGTGACCCGGTTTGGGTCGTCGATCCCTTGGATGGCACCACAAACTATATCCACGGCTTTCCTGCCTATGCCGTGAGCATCGCGGCCGTCACAGATGGACAACCCCGAGCTGCAGTGGTTACGGATGTGGTACGGGGCGCACAGTTTCACGCCACCGACGGCGGCGGCGCATGGCAGGAATCGATGAGGCTCAGCGTGTCCGAAAGGAAACGTCCCGAAGACTGTCTAATCGGTACCGGCTTCCCCTTCAAACATCCGGACTTATTGGCCCCGTACCTCAGGCAATTCACCACGATCCTTTCTGCGACGAGTGGAATCCGACGAGCGGGTTCGGCCGCCCTGGATCTCACACATCTCGCGCGCGGTTTCTTCGACGGTTTCTGGGAACTTGCGCTGGCACCATGGGATGTTGCGGCCGGCACACTCATCGTGCGGGAAGCCGGCGGAGTGGTAACAAACTTAGATGGTTCGGACGACGTCATAACGCACGGCCCGATCGTGGCGGGGAATCCGGCCGTCCACGCCTGGCTGATGGACACCCTGTGTTAAGACCATCAACCGAGTTTCTCGAATGCGTACCCAATTTCAGTGTGGGACCTGACCACGATACACTGCGTGACATTGAAGCATCCTTTCTTTCAATCGATGGAGTATCCGTCCTCGACATTCATACGGATTTATCACACAACCGTTCCGTGTTCACGGTCGTAGGGGGACCACGGGCGCTTCAAGACGCAACCTTCGAAGCCGTTCGCGTGGCAATCGAACGAATTGATCTGCGTGAACATCACGGGCAGCACCCTAGAATCGGCGCAGCCGATGTAATCCCCTTCATCGCAATCCCGCCAACACCAAATGACGTTGCCATCAGGACGGCGAGGGAATTTGGGGACGGCATGGCACACGCTCTCGACCTGCCAGTTTACCTGTATGAACTGGCGACGATGAGCGACAAACGAATTACTCTCCCAGCACTCAGACGGCGCGGGTTTGAGTGGTTACGCGCGGCTTTGGAGACAGGCAATGCAGCGCCACCCGACGCCGGACCCAACCGACTACATCCTACCGCCGGAGCATCGATCATCGGCGCGCGGCATTTTCTGATCGCGTTCAATATCAATCTGAACACGCAAGACATACGGGTTGCAACCGCGATCGCGAGAAACGTTCGAGCGTCCAGCGGTGGGCATGCGGGCATTCGCGCTTTGGGTTTGCAGGTCGGTGCGCACACGCAGGTCTCGATGAACTTATTCAACCTGGACGTTGTGACGATCCCACAGGCATTTGCACTCGTCGATAGGCAAGCCAACATGCGCGGTGTCACCGTCCACTCAAGCGAAATCGTCGGGCTGGCACCCCACGCTGCGCTGACAGGATTTTCCGCGGCTGACATCAAATTGCCACGAGGTTTGGAGAGTTATTCGTTGGAAACGCGGATCGAACAAACCGCGTTCAGAGAACAATAGCTACGAAGTGCTGGCGGCCGTTGACGTGGAACCGGTTGCCGCCGGCTCAATATGCATTGGGTGCTTGGTAAGAAGCCGCGGGCCGTCCGACTGAATTAAGACCGTATGCTCAAAGTGCGCAGACCGAGATCCATCCGCCGTCACCACGGTCCAACGATCTTCCAATGTGCGAATTTCCGGACCGCCAATATTTACCATTGGTTCGATAGCGATAGTCATCCCCTCGACCAATTTGCGACCGCGTTTTGGCTTCCCGAAATTTGGGATCTGCGGTTCCTCGTGGAAACTCGTGCCAATACCATGGCCAACCAGTTCGCGGACGACGCTAAACCCAGCAGCTTCGGCAACTTGTTGAACCGCGTGGCCGATGTCTCCGGTGTGATTGTCAAGACGAGCAGCCTCTATCCCGGCCGCAAGAGCCTCCTGGGTCACGGACAACAGACTACGTGTTTCGTCGTCCACTTGGCCAACGGGAATGGTTGTGGCTGAGTCGGCGTGTAGACCTTCGAGGCAGACACCGCAATCGACACTGAGGATGTCGCCCTCGCGTAGCAATCGCGTTTGCGAGGGAATCCCATGCACGATTTCCGAGTTGATGGATGTACATAGTGTTTTCGGGAAATCGTACAGCCCCTTAAACGATGGCAGCGCACCGGGGTGACGTCTTATGAACTCCTCCGCAGCGGCATCCAACTCCTCGGTGGAAACCTCGGGCCGTACGTTGGAGGTAATCAAAGCGAGCGTTTCCGCCAAGATCCGACCCGCCTCGGCCATGACCTCTACTTCACGTGGCGATTTGATCGTAATCAACCGTCCAGAGCCTCCTGAACTCGCGTTGACACCTCATCCATAGTTCCCATGCCCGAGATTCTTACGTTGAGGTTTTGCCTCTCGTAAAACTCGACTAACGGAGCCGTCTGCTCTTGATAGACATCGAGACGTTTTTGGAACGCGTCCCGCGTATCGTCACTGCGGCCTTCTTGCGCGGCTCTACCCTGCATACGGCGTACCAGCTCATCATCTGGTACTTCAAATGTAAGCACTCGGTCAACTGCGTGGCCCCTGGATGCCAACAGTTGTGCAACGGCCTCCGCCTGAGCAACCGTCCTGGGGAACCCGTCCATGATAACGCCGTTTTGGGCTTGTGGCTCGTTCAAGACTTCCATTATCAAGCCCAGAATCACTTCATCCGGGACCAGCAGTCCCTTATCCATAAACGACTGCGCTTGTTGACCGAGATCCGTTTCAGCTTGCACAGCCGCGCGCAGGAGATCACCCGTCGCGATACGGGTGGTTTGTAAACGAGTAGCGAGAATAGCGCCTTGCGTTCCCTTGCCGCACCCGGGAGGTCCTAAGAGTATGACATTCATGATGTGTACCGACTCATCACACTACATGTAGCGACGGCGGCCCCTAAATTTGACGCGCCCCTGTTTCATGTAATCGTCATAGTGTCTGACATGCAGGTGTTGTTGCACTTGCACGACGGTGTCTAACGCCACGCCGACGATGATGAGCAACGCAGTGCCACCGAAAAAGAATGGCACATTAAACGCATCGAAGATAAAGAAGGGCAATAACGCAATTGACGTGAGGAAAACCGCGCCGGGGAAAGTGACGCGCGACAACACCTTGTCGATGTAGGTGGCAGTGTCCGACCCCGGTTTGACACCGGGGATGAAGCCACCCTGCTTCTTGAGATTCTCCGCCAAGTCAACAGGATTGAAAACAATCGAAGTATAGAAATACGTAAAGAACAGAATCAAAGCAGCGTATGTCACATAGTACGGAACGGTGCCAGCTTGAAATGTTTCTGATATAGTGCGCAGAAACGCTGAATTGCTGAATGTCGCGAGTGTGCCCGGCACAATGATAATGGACTGTGCAAAGATGATGGGCATGACACCAGCAGAGTTTATGCGGATGGGAATAAACGTTTTTTGCCCTTCACGAATCCGGCCCCGTCCCATCACTTTGCGTGGAATTTGAATGGGAATCCGCCTTGCCGCGACCGTAATGGCAACGACTGACGCCACGACACCAACCATGACCAGGCCAAGCAATATAACTTGCGGTACGCTGATCACACCTTCGCGAACGAAATCCAAGGTTCTGAAGAACCCAGGCCACATGCCCTCGATAATCGAGAAAAAGATCAGCAGACTCATGCCGTTCCCGATACCACGCTCGGTAATCTGCTCACCCAACCACATGACGAAAATTGCGCCTGTCGTGAGTGTGAGGACCGTCAGCGCGCGGAAGCCGAAACCCGGGCTGGCAACTGCGCCCGCTAAGCCTTCAGTGAAGACGGCAAACGCCCAAGCCTGACCCAGCGCAAGCACCACCGTTGCGTAACGGGTCCACTGCGTGATTTTCTTTCGACCTTCTTCTTCTTTTTGTAGCTTCTCAACTAAAGGGAATACGGCGCCAGCCAACTGAAACATGATTGACGCGGAGATGTACGGCATGATGCCGAGCGCCAGCACCGTAGCCCGCGAAAACCCGCCACCGACGAACATGTCGTACACACCGAACCAGGTCTGCGCGCCCTGGTTCTGTACAAAGTCTGCAAGGACTTGGACATTTACTCCAGGCGTTGCGATGTGAGCGCCCAGCCGATAAATAGCCAAACACATAAGCACAAAGAGAATTTTCTCCTTGAGCTCAGGAACAGCAAATAGGTTGGGAATGCGTGGCCCGGTCATAGGTTACGCCTCGATTGTTCCACCGGCTTTGGTGATTTTTTCGCGTGCAGTCTTGGACAACCCGCATCGCTGCACATTGAGAGCACGGTCCACATCTCCGACCCCTAGAATCTTTACCGGCCCATCTTCATTTTGGATGAGACCTGCCGCGTACAAGGCATCAGGTGTGACATCGGTCCCATCAACTTCGCCCAGGTCCTTTAAATTCACAACCTGATTTGGCTCCCGGAAGATATTCCGAAATCCTCGTTTCGGCACACGCCGAATCAGAGGCATTTGCCCGCCTTCGAAGCCTGGCCGCACACCACCACCCGAACGAGATCGTTGGCCGTCTTGTCCGCGACCGGCGGTCTTGCCAAGTCCTGACCCAACGCCACGACCTTTCCGCTTGGGCGCTTTCACCGCGCCGACCGGTTTTGGAAGGTTGTGCAGACCAATCGATTGTTTTTCTGACATCAGGACTCCTCAGGCGTCACATGCACAAACGCGCGCACTTGATTCAGCATTCCGCGAATGGCCGGTGTGTCGGTCACAACGACCTCGCCCTGATGATGCCGTATGCCAAGCGCGGTCAATGTGCGCTTAAATACCTTGTGTCGGTGGATCGTCGATTTGATCTGTTTGACACGCAACCGACGGGCGGATGCATTACTTGTTGTTTTCTTGCGCTTTGTGGTTGTCTTTTTCTTGGCCACCTTACGCTTCGTGGCCGTTTCCGGCGCAGTTGTTTCGTCGGCGGTATCCGTCACGCCTCAGCCTCCTGAACTTCCGGTATTTCTTTAACTGCAACTTGTTCTCGTTGTCGTGGTCTAAAGCCCACGTCCGCGACATCAATACCACGTTGCTGCGCAATCTGTTCCACGGTCACGAGACTGCGCAGACCCGCGATGGTCGCCCAAACCATGCTCAGAGGGTTCTGGGATCCGAGACTCTTTGTGAGGATATCGGTAACACCCGCGCATTCGAGTACCGCCCGAACCGGACCACCCGCAATCACGCCTGTTCCCGACGACGCTGGCTTTAGCAAGACCCGTCCAGCACCACGACGCCCAATGGTCTCGTGTGGAATGGTTGTTCCACATCGCGGAATCATCGTCATGCTTTGGCGCGCTGCCTCGACCGCCTTGCGCACGGCCTCGGCAACCTCATTCGCTTTGCCTTTGGCTACCCCGACGCTTCCATTCCCATCGCCGACGGCGACGAGTGCCGTGAACGAAAATCTCCGACCGCCTTTCACAACCTTTGCGACGCGATTAATCGTCACAACGTTTTCGATCAGGTCACTTTCTCGCTCGGGGCGACGTTCCCGGCGTTTACCGCGTTCCGCGTGTTGACTCATCTACTAGAACTCCAATCCACCCTTACGGGCACCGTCTGCCAGGGCTTGGACACGGCCATGGTACATGTAACCCGCTCGGTCAAAAACGATGTTACGAATACCCTTGTCTTTCGCACGAGCACCAAGTAGCTGACCGACGGCAAAGGCTTTGCCAATCTTTCCACTACCCTCGACCTTGATTCCTTTTGAGCGATCGTTTACACCCACGATGGTCTTACCGACTGTATCGTCGATAAGCTGGGCGTAAATGTGCTTCAAGGAACGGAAGACGACCAAACGGGGTCGCTCGCCCGATCCATGAATTTTCTTACGAACCCGCAACTGCCGGCGCCGACGCTTTTCGGCGCGTGTGCGCGGGCTACGGAGCAATCCTCTCATTACTTGGCTCCTGTCTTACCGGCCTTCGCCCGTACATGCTCACCCACGTAGCGAATGCCTTTTCCCTTATACGGTTCCGGTGGCCGCACACGACGAAGTTCCGCGGCAACCTGACCAACAACCTCCTTGTCGATCCCCTCCACTTTCAATTTCGTCCCTCCATCGACGGAGATCGTGATCCCCTTTGGCGACTTGTACTCTACGGGATGCGAATACCCAACCACGAGACGGATACCACCATTTACTGGCTCCGCTTTGTACCCCACACCGCGTATCTCCAGCTCCTTAGCAAATCCGTCCGTCACCCCGATGACCATATTGTTGATCAACGAGCGCGTGAGACCGTGCAATGCGCGGTGCCTGCTCGCGTCCGACGGCCGCGTGACCGTTACCACCTGCGCATCGACTTGGATGCTCATCTCCGGCGGGAGTATTTTCTCCAATTCACCCTTGGGACCTTTGACTTTCATCGATCGGTCCTTGAGAGCGACGGTCACCCCACCGGGGATATCCACTGGGCGTTTGCCGATTCGCGACATACGTGCCTACCAGATCTTTGCCAGAAGTTCACCGCCAACACGCGCCCGTCGCGCCTCGCTGTCACTCATAACGCCCCGAGGCGTGGACAGAATGGCGATGCCAAGACCGTTCTTCACACGCGGTATTTCACGAGCTTTCACATACCGACGCAGTCCCGGACTCGACACGCGACGAATTTCGCGAATCACCGGTGCACCGGCGTGGTAGCGCAAATGGATTCGTAGCAGTCCGTGGGCTCCATCATCCAGGACGGAAAAGTCTTGAATGTACCTGTGATCTCGCAGGAGTCGGGCAATCTGCGTTTTGAATTTCGAAACCGGCATATCCACTCGTCGGTGCCCAGCTCGGTAGGCATTCCGAATTCGCGTCAGCATATCGGCAACAGGATCAGTCATGCTCATTGCAAGGACCTCGGTCGTTTCTCCATCACCAGCTCGACTTCCGGACACCCGGGATCTCTCCCCGGAGCGCAGATTCTCGAAAACACAGGCGGCAGAGTCCAAACTTCCTCAGGTAAGCACGAGGCCGACCACACCGCATACAACGGTTGTACGCACGCACGCCGTATTTTGGACGCCGTTTGCACTTCGCAATTAAGCACTTCTTAGCCATTCAACTGCACTCCGTCAGATGAGAACCGGCGTTTCGCCGCGAAACGGCATCCCAAGCTCGCGCAACAATGCGTACGCAAGATCATCGCGATCCGTCGTTGTGACCATTGTGATGTCCATCCCGTGGATTTTCTCGATTGCGTCATAGTCCACTTCCGGAAAGACCATCTGTTCTTTGATTCCAACCGAATAATTTCCGTGTCCATCAAACGACTTGTTCGGTAATCCGCGAAAGTCACGGATACGCGGCACCGTCACGTTGACAAACCGGTCGAGAAATTCCCACATCATGACTCGCCGCAGGGTAACACGCGCCCCGATCGGCATCCCTGCTCGCAGGGAGAAATTTGAAATCGCCTTGCGCGCCCTGGTGACGACGGCCTTTTGACCCGTAATGATGCCCAGCTCTACCACGGCCGAGTCGAGCACCTTGGGTGTCTTGTGTGCGTCACCCATACCAACATTCAGCACGATCTTTTCCAGCACGGGCACCTGATGCGGATTCTTCAACTCGAAGTCCTTCATCAGTTTCGCACGAACGACGGACCTGTAATGGTCACGCAACCGTGGCGGGGGCGCCGGCACAACGTCTGCCGCTTCGTCCTTTTTTTCTTTTTTCGCTTTAGCCATCGGGTCTAACGCTCCCTCGTCCTGGGAACCGCTTGGCCGGATTTCACACTGATCCGTTCGAGCGCCCCGGTATTATCTCGTCTGCGTCGAATTCGCGTGGGTTCTCCACTCTTTGGATCCAAGAGCATCACATTTGATACGTCTATTGGACCTTCGAACTCGATGATTCCGCCCTCTTCACCCTCCGAACGCGCCTGTTTGTGGCGTTTGAGCATTCGCACGCCTTCAACCACGACACGCCTTTTCTTACGATCCACTCGTAGAATCGTACCTTCTTTACCCTTCTCCGCACCCACCATGACACGTACCCGATCACCACGTGTGATAAACATCTTGTGCCGTGCCACCGGGCCGTTCTTTGCGCGTTTCCGCTTTTTGTAAACTAAACGTTTCATATCACAGCACTTCCGGTGCGAGAGAAACGATTTTCATGAATCGTTTTTCGCGGAGTTCGCGGCCCACGGGACCGAAGATACGTGTGCCACGTGGCTCACGCGCGTCGTTAATCAACACCGCGGCGTTCTCGTCAAATTTGATGTAGCTACCGTCCTTTCGCCGTGTGCCCTTCACCGTCCGAACGATCACGGCTTTGACCACTTCGCCCTTCTTGACCTGGCCTGTGGGCAAGGCGTCTTTGACGGTGACAACAACGACGTCTCCCAAACGGGCGTAACGCCGCCCACTGCCACCTAACACACGGATCACAAGCGCTCTACGGGCGCCGGTATTGTCCGCAATCTTGAGAATCGATTCCTGTTGAACCACAATCCGCTCCGGTTACTGCGCGCGCGCGAGGATTTCTACCACGCGCCATCGTTTAGTCTTAGACGTCGGACGTGTTTCCATGATCCGAACCGTATCACCAATACCGGCACCCTGTTCATCGTGCGCCTTGACGCGTTTGGTCACGGTTACCTGCTTACCATATCGACGGTGCCGCACCTGTCTTTCCAATGATACCGAAACGGTCTTTGTCATCTTGTCGCTTACGACAACGCCCGTGCGGATCTTGCGAGGGGTCCGGGGGGAAGTGCTCTCGGTCATGCTTGATTCATCTCCCGCAGCACGGTTTGCAACCGTGCAATGTTTCGACGTATCACCCGGAACTGCAGCGGATTGCCGTCTGTTACGTCTTCAGTTGCCGCTCGAAACTTCAGCCGGAACTGCGCTTCCTGGAGGCGTTGTAACTCATCACGAACCTCGTCCAAATTGAGTTCGCGCACCTGCTCAGCACGCAACGGTTTTCGTTCCGCGTCTTTCAGCGCCATCCTAGTCGTCCTCTCGCTTCACAAACTTCGTGCGCACCGGGAGCTTGGCCGCGGCAAGCTGAAATGCACGACGCGCGACTTCCTCGGTCACACCTTCGGATTCAAACATGATTCGGCCCGGTTTGACGACCGCCACCCAATATTCCGGATTGCCCTTGCCTTTGCCCATCCGCGTTTCCGCGGGTTTTTTTGTAATGGGCTTGTCCGGGAACACACGAATCCAGACCTTGCCACCTCGTTTCATGTGACGGGTCAACGCGACACGCGCCGCTTCGATCTGCCTACTGGTGATCCACGCGGGGTCGAGCGTCATCAAGCCGTAATGACCAAAGGCCACCGTGCTTCCACGGAGCGCATGTCCCCGCATGCGGCCCTTCATACGTTTGCGATATTTTACCCGTTTCGGCGCCAGCATGTGTTATGCTCCCGTACTGTACGTGCGGCCACGACCGTCTTCGACGACCTCGCCCTTGAAGATCCAGACCTTCACACCGATGGTCCCGTATGTCGTCTTTGCAGTTGCCGTAGCATAGTCAATATCAGCGCGCAGTGTATGCAGTGGCACGCGGCCCTCGTGGTAACCCTCCGAGCGAGCTATTTCGCCGCCACCGAGACGACCACCCGCGCGGATTTTTATCCCCTGTGCACCCATACGCATCGTTGTCGTCACAGCCCGCTTGAGTGCTCGGCGAAACGATACACGTTGGGTCAGTTGATGCGCCACACTGCTGGCAACCAATTGAGCATCTAACTCTGGACGTTTGATCTCTTCGACGTTGATGCCAACTTCTTTTCCCGTCAACTGCGCCAACTCGTCGCGGAGCTTATCAACCTCCGCACCGCGTTTGCCAATGACCACCCCGGGGCGACCGGTGAAAATCGTCACCGTGGCTTTCCCGGGTTTGCGTTCGACATGCACATCCGAAATGGACGCATGTGCTAGGCGCGTCTTAAGATATTTCCGCACGAGATCGTCTTCGCGCACGAGTTCTGCGAAATGCTTTCCCCGTGCAAACCATCGTGACCGCCATGGTTTGACGATGCCGAGTCGAAACCCGTACGGGTGTGTTTTCTGGCCCACTAATTGTCCTCCTTCGGGGCGACATGTATTTCGACCGTGCTCATGCGTTTGCGAATCGGCACGGCTCGGCCAAATGCCGCAGGCCGCCATCGGTGCAACGTCTGACCTTCGTTCACCACCGCGTGCGACACGATGAGTTCATCGATATCGAACGTTGAGTCCCCACGCAATGCATCCTGTTCAGCATTCGCGACGGCCGAACGCAATACTTTTTCCACTTGTTTGGCAGCACGTTTTTTCGAAAATCGCAACATGTTATACGCGGCGTTTACGTCACGGCCGCGAATGGTGTCCACGACCAGGCGCACTTTGCGCGCCGACTGACGGATACCCCGTTGGATCGCCCGAGCCGCCATGATTACCTCTTACCTCCGGTCTTTCGATCGACCTTGGTGCCTGAATGTCCGCGGAACAATCTTGTCGGCGCGAACTCGCCGAGCTTATGTCCGACCATATTCTCAGATATATACACGGGAATGAACTTGTTTCCGTTATGAACTGCAATCGTGTGCCCGACAAAATCGGGCGTAATGGTCGACCCCCGTGCCCATGTTTTGAAGACACGCTTTTCGTTGCGGTCGTTGAGCGCGTCGATTTTCCTCTGCAACGACGGCGAGACAAACGGGCCCTTCTTGAGACTTCTCGGCATCAGGTTCTCACTCTACTTATTTGGTTGCCTTGCCGCGCTTACGTCCGCGCACGATCAGCTTCGAACTCGCCTTTTTGCGATGGCGTGTCTTCTTTCCTTCAGCCGGGTTCATTGCCACACCGCGTACTTTTGGGCGCCGTCCCATCCATCGAACCTTGCCGGCTTTACCGATCTTCAAGAGTTCATGGTCACCATTCCCAACTTCACCAACAGTCGCGGAGCACTCGCGCCGGATCATCCGCATCTCACCACTGCGCAGTTTTAACGTGACATGGTTGCCTTCCTTTGCCACAACCTGCGCGCCCGTGCCCGCAGATCGGCAAAGTTGCGCTCCCTTGCCCACCCGCATCTCGATACAATGCACTGTGGTACCCAACGGAATCTCCGCAAGTGGTAAGGCGTTGCCAGGACGAATGTCGCTGCCGGTCCCCGAAACGACCGTGTCACCCACCGCGAGCCCTTTTGGGTGGACCATATAGCGCTTCGCACCGTCAGCGTACACGAGTAACGCAATACGAGCCGTTCTATTCGGATCGTACTCGACGCTTGCCACGCGCGCGGGTACGCCTGACTTATTTCGCTTGAAATCGATAATACGATACCGC
>JAZDDD010000358.1:0-2512 GCA_036679545.1 Gemmatimonadota bacterium
GATATAGCCCGCAATAGCGCTCGCGGCTGTCGTGTACGGACTCGCAAGGTACAGACGGCCCGGACCGGATCGGCCGGGGAAATTCCTGTTTATGGCGCTAATGGTCACGGTCTCTACGTCGTACGAAACACCCGGTCCCGCGTTGATACACGCACCACACGACGGCTCGATGAACTCGGCGCCAATCTTCTGGAAAGTCTCAAGGTATCCACTCTCCTCACAATATTTCTTGACCGCCTGCGAACCACATTGAATGAAGCATTTCACATCTTCGTGTACGGTCTTTCCCTGTTCTAGCGCGTCTCGAAAGACCAACGCATACATATCCATGTCAGACTTTTTACCCGCGGTACACGAACCCGCATACGCGATGTCTACCTTGACTGACTCACCAAGCTCGTCGATGAATAGGCCGTTGCCCGGATCACCCGGCAGGGCAACCATCGGCCGCAACTCGCTCGCCTTGAATTCAATGATCTTTTCAAATTCTGCGTCCTTGTCCGAATACAAGCCTTCAAGGAGTGGTCGGACCTCATGCGCCGGTGTACCCCGTTCGCGCGCAAGGAATGCAACAGCTTTCTCGTCCGGCTGCACCACACCCGTAAACGCTCCCACTTCAGCCGCCATGTTGGTCATGGTCGCGCGTTCGTCTATCGAAAGATCTTGCACGGCCTCGCCAGCGTATTCGATGATCTTGCCAATTGCGTGACCGTTTTTCACATACGGATCACGGAGGATTTGTAGCATGTAGTCTTTGGCCGTCACGTTGGCAGGTTTGCTGCCGCTGATCCTTATGAGTACAGACGGCGGCACCTTGAGCCTGACATCTTTGGTAAGCCACGAATTGAAGATGGCCGTAGTACCGACTCCGAAAGCGATTGCACCGATTGCACCCGCATGCGGCGTGTGGGAATCACTTCCAATGATGACCTGCCCCGGTAGCGCATGTTGTTCGAGAATCTTAGAGTGGCAAATCGCTTCGGATCCACGGGGCAACGCGTTTTTCCCGATGCGGGGAAGTTCTCCGTAGAGTTTTATGCCCTGCTGTTCCGCGAATTCTTCTTGTTTCTTCTTCAGCTCCAGTGCGACGTCCAACAACCCCTTTTTCTTTCGCTCGTCTGTCATCGCCATTTCGAGAAAGGTGAGGTGGTCCCGAAAGAAGAAAATCGAGTCCGGATCCACGACGCGTTCGTCATGCCCGACGTTGTCGCGCCAGAATATTGCAGACATGGGCGTCACATATTCGTGACTGAACCGAATGTCCGTGGTCACAAACCCTTCGTCACCGGGTTTGACTGACCCCACACCAACACCACCACCCGCAAGATCAACCACCCAATGACGGGCAAGAATTTTTTCGCCGAGTGTCATGGGCCGGTGGGATGTTTCCAGGTAAGGCGGTGTGACTTTTCCCTGGAGTCTGGCAACGTTGTATTGGAATAGCCCCCCGTATTCAATAATACCGCGCGTGATGTCCCCCTCCCCCTTTGTGAACTCGGCCAAGGGGATGGACTCGCCACTTCGAATTCGGTCGATGAGGGAGAAATCAGTGCTCGTCAAAACGCCGAGGTTCTGGCAGTTCTCGCGATAGATGCGTTCGATGTTCTCGGCAATGACGAGCCGAATTCCCGCACACTGTTCGGCATAAGGTGACTGCTCGCGTGAGGAGCCCTTGCCACGACGTTTGCCGCTGACCGAGCACACGAACCCGCCTGCGCGCACGCTGCCCTCGGTAATCGGTTGCTGGTCGCCGCACTTGAGGCCCAAGTAGGGGAAGTCGCCCAGTTTATCGTCGTAGTAGTAGCAGATGTAAGCAGGCGTAATCTCGTCGGTTGAAATATCATCCCGAAGGGGGGCGGAAACAGGGTATTCCAGATCGTGCCCGTCCAACTGTTGAGTAACTAGCTCCGGATCGTTTACGAGGAACAAGATCCGGCCTTTCAAGGTCACATGGTCCGGTCGCTTTGCCAGCACCCGTTTCTTTAGGTTTTCAATCATTTTAGAAAATTAGCCCGGAATCCACGGAAAACCACGTCCCCCGTGTGAAAGTTCTTATTGTCGGACAGGCCGCAACACCGTTTTCATCCAGTCCGCCTCCGCTTTTAGTTGTCCGAGCGAGAAATCAAAAAGCGCCTCAACAAAGTCTGGTAACGGTTGTCGATCAATCTGAATATTTCCTAGACGCGCCAACTCCGCTTCAATCGCCTCGCCCCGCGCCTGCAAGGCCGCTAACGCCGAGGCCCGCTTCAATACCGGCCAATGGAGCATTCCTAGGAGAACGGAGGAATAGGTCGGGCGGAAATTCTCGAGCGCCGTGATTGTCTGCGTGACCAATGCCGCACGCCCGAGGTTAGTCACGGTGTAAACTTTTTTCGCTTTCGCTTCAGCGGATTTTTTTGCCGAAACCAATCCCATCTTGTCAAGCTTGCCCAACACAAAATAAATTGAGGAAAAACCGATCTGGGTCCATTCGCGCATATCACGTTGTTCAATCACCTGCTCAAGCTGGTAG
>JAZDDD010000359.1:0-2222 GCA_036679545.1 Gemmatimonadota bacterium
TCGATAAGGATGCCACGAAAGCCACGAAAAAAACGGTTAATCGAACAAACTCTCGATGGCCTTTCGAACCACTCGTTTTTTTGTGGATGTAGTGGATGTAGTGGCAATCCAATTGCTACCCAGGGCCCTCGCGCTTGCAACTAGTGACAAAACGATTATAATCTAATTGTCAATAATGGTGACCAAATGATCTGAGGAGCTATGACCGGCAAACCCCACAGGGACCCCACTGCAGAACTTCCTCTCAAGCCGGTCACTTTTCACATCCTTCTTGTGCTCGCCGATGGGGTCCGCCACGGCTACCGACTCGTTCAAGAGATCGAGGAGAGAACCGCCGGTCAGCTCCAACTTCAGGCTGGCAATCTCTATCGAACTCTCCGGACGATGAAAGAGCGTGGTTTGATCGATGAATCGGCTCGGCGCCCGGCTGCGGCAGTTGACGACGCTACGATGAAAGAGCGTGGTTTGATCGATGAATCGGCTCGGCGCCCGGCTGCGGCAGTTGACGACGCTAGGCGGCGCTATTTCCGCATCACGAATTTCGGTGTTTCGGTGGCGATAGCAGAAGCTTCGCGGTTGGAAGGATTGGTGGCTGAGGCGCGATCCCGGTCGCTGTTGCCCGAATGATCTGCGACGAATGAACCAACGACGAACGTTCTCTGCATTAAACGACATCCTCTACCGCGCGGTGCTGCGACTCTATCCCCGGCAGTTCCGAATGGAGTACGGCGATGAAATGCTCCTTGTGTTTCGTGAGCGCTATCGCGCCCTACGCGCCGAGGGCGGGCGCCGATTCCGATTTTTCCTGTTCGCGGCGTTGCGGGATGTTGTCATCCATGGTCTTGCCGAGCGTTGGCGGTGGCTTCGAACAAAATTCACTCTCTCGCGCTTGACGGTTGGTCGTCATCGGCGTCGCGGCTATAGAAACCATCAAGGAAACCGATCGGCCATGAATCTCTTACAAGAAATCAAACACGCGGTTCGCAATCTCCGGAAACGTCCGGGTTTTGCGACAGTCGTTCTCCTCACGATGGCAGTCGGTATCGGTGGCAACGCCGCCATATTTAGCGTCGTGAACGCCGTGTTGCTCGAGGACCTTCCATTCGAAGCCGCGGATGAAATCGTCACGTTGGATTCTCGGGCGAATACCGGTTTTCTCGTATCGACGTCCGTTCCGAATTTTATCGACTGGCGCGAAAGAAATCGTTCGTTTTCGACAATGGGTGCCACAACCGGTTGGAGTATGACGCGAACGGGTGGGGCGCAGGCGCACGTGGTCGATGTGCGTCTGGTATTTGGCGAGTTCTTTGAGACACTTGGCGTGGACGCTCACATTGGGAGGGTCATCACCGCTCGGGAAACGCAGTTAGGGGCTGCCCCAATCGGAGTACTTGGGCATCGATATTGGCAGCGAGAGTTCGGCGGAGATGAGAACGTTATCGGACAAACCGTCGTTCTCGATGGTGATCCGGTCGAAATCGTTGGGGTCATGCCTGCGAGTTTTGGTTACCCGGCATCGGGGACCGAGGTGTATGTGCCCATGGGCATGTTGCCCACACTGCCGTGGCAGAATCGGGATAGTGGCTTCGGAATGAGACCCATTGCCCGGATGTTGCCGGGCGTGACTCTTGACGTTGCGATGGAAGACCTGACGCGGATCGGCCGCGATGTACGCGCAACTCTCAATTCTTATGGGTGCGGTGGTGTTCGTGCTTCTGATAGCCACGGCCAACGTAGGAAACCTCCTGTTGGTCCGAGGCGAAGATCGGCGATCCGAAATCGCCGTGCGGACCGCGCTTGGCGCGTCTCGTGCAGATGTCATGCGCCACTTGGTAGTCGAGGGACTTGTTTTTTCTTTTCTTGGTGGTGTTGCCGGCATAGGGGTAGCGCGGTTGTTGATCCCGGCCCTGACGGCGATTTTGCCGAATGATGCACCCGTGGCTCTCACTGAACGTATTGGACTTGACGGTGCCGTGCTCGCATTTACAACGTTGATTGTAATCGTGTGCGGGCTTGTGTTTGGTATGCTGCCGGCGTTCCGGGTGTCACGACAATCGCCAGCCACGGAGCTGCGTGTGGTGCAGCGCGCCACCGATGCACGAGGGAAAAAATTGCGAGCATCGCTCGTTGTGGTCGAAGTTGCGCTTGCAACGATCCTTCTCGTTGGCGCCGGTCTCATGCTCCAAAGCCTGAATCGTCTCGACGAGGCGGACAAAGGTTTT
>JAZDDD010000036.1:0-2058 GCA_036679545.1 Gemmatimonadota bacterium
AATATCGACCCGCCCTACCGCCCTACCGCCCTACCGTCTTCCGCTCATGCCGCAGCTCGCGGTTGCGGAGCAAATACGTATCCGTAACGGGTGTCAGAATGGTGAGTCCAACGTGGTCGGCTAGTAACAATTCCCTCCCAATGGCCTGCAATCCGACCGTGAGATCGAAAGATGCCGACATGTTTGTTGCTATGCGAAGGAGAAAATGCTCGACGCCGTTCGGTTGGACAGCGTAGTCGACGGAAATACTCTCCATGTGACCAGAGCTGCCCGCTTCGAGGAAAACGTAGTGCTCGTTTGAGGGGGAGATCGATGCTGCGGTGGTTTGACCGTATTGTTGAATCCGTGTCTTGAACCGCACGCTACGTGATTCGCCGGTTTGTGTGTCATAATCCAAGACGCCAAGAACACACAGGAACTCTCCGAATTCCGAAGTAACCGACAGCAGTGACGACGGCACGTGTCCCGTCACATCAATCCTTGCGGTTGTCCCGGCGCCTCCGACTGCAGGGGGCCCTCCACGGTCAATCCGGGACCGCACAACTTCCGCAGCTCGCAGGTTTACCGGCCGGCGAGGGGTTTCAGACCATTCGTCATCGCGACATCGAATGCCTTCGTGAACACTAACCTCCATCGATAGACCGAGGGCGTCTCCCCACCCTTCGTTTGATAGATGGAACGAGGCTGACCCATCGATACGTTCTCCAATGAACATCAAAGGTTCGGTGTCTACGTCACTTCTGGTTACCTCGATCTCCAAGCTACTGATGTAAAGTGTTTCCTCCGAAGTATTGACGATCTTTACAGACAATCGCGGCCAATCCCAAGAAATGCCGCTGGCTCTGCCGATGGGACCACCGTTCTCGAGCAGTTCCCGATAGGCAAGAATGGGCGTGATTGTGACGCTGTCTTGGTTGTGCCTGACGAATTCATAGCGCAGAGAGGACGGTGACTGGTTTGCTCCTACCCGGACGTTGCGTGTTTGAACGGTGGACGTGTCAGTCAAGGTTAGGGTCGCAATGGCGCCGTTTTCGTTTTCGTCAATGGATCCCTCGCCGCCGTAAAGCGTGATGTCAGCGGCGACTTTTGGGGGTCCGCTAAGAATCGATGCGAAAATAATCGCGCCCGCGGTGATGGTGAGGAAACCAAACCCGCCCGCCAGGGCCAGTTTTCGTACCCGTCCGGCGGGCTGTCCGCCAATAGTTTTTATGAGTCTGGTAACGTCGTCGGCGAACCGGGTGTCCAGAACTTCGAAGGCGTTGCGGGTTGCAAGTGGGACTAACGGCTTTGGCAGATCTTCGGCTGACGGCATTTTCGCGCCATCGACGAGTACCGGGATCACTCGAGTGCCGCGGCGTTCCAGCGCCTCGGCAATTTCTAGGCGAACGAGGTCTTTCGGGTTGTCGAGCCGACGTTGACCCGAGTCGTCCGCAAGCGTGAGCCAGGATGGTCCTATGACAACGAGTACCGCATCGTATTTTGCCAGGGTCTCGCGGATGGCGAGAACGAAATCGTCGCCGGCCGCAATGTCTTCGATGTCGCGAAACACGCGACCGTCACCGTAATATTTGACCAAACCATCGTGGATGCGGCCCGCGTGACCACCGCTATCGCTCCGTCTGTAGCTTATGAACACACCGTTCATTGAATCTCGAGTCCGTCCTTGGTTTTCTGATGCTTCAGGCCCCGTGCCGAATCTAGCTTACTAACCGGAACCGCGCGTACCCTCGCGTTTGCGAATCCGCGCCGCCGCACCTTGAGTTCCTGGCCGCCCACAGCCATCTTCGCGTATCCAATCTGGCCAAACGGTGCACATGCGTTGGCTAGGTGTTCGAGCAGTACCTGACCCACCGCTGCCACCGCGTGCCAACTGATGAATTCGACTTCGACTGTTTCCAAATGGGCCAAGGTCATCGACCAAACCCGATGCATCGGCTGCCACGCCTGTTCGACGGCTTGCAAGTCAGAAAACGAAGTGCCCCTGTCCGTGAATCGGACCTATGTGAAGTACGTTGATGTGGGGAATTTTCCAAACAACCGACGCGCATTTCAAGTTAC
>JAZDDD010000360.1:0-3194 GCA_036679545.1 Gemmatimonadota bacterium
GAGTATTCGGCGACTTCGATTTCGGACGTGACGTAAGCGCGTTGTTGGACGCCCCGTCGGAGAACGTCTTTATGGTCAAGTTCAACTATTGGTTTGGTCTCTGATGTCGAACAAAGCTGACGAACCGAGTCCGGCTGTTACGGGACGCGTGTGAAGCCGAATTCGTTCTCTGAAGGTTGGGTCGTCCGCTGTTAATGCTCGCGGCGGGGCGTTACTATTTGCCGTCGCCCTCGCCATCGAATTCGCAAATACTTCTGGAGTAAAACGGCTACAAAATGAACACCGTACTTTGGGCTTTCCAACTAATTCTGGCCGGCATGTTCTTGATGTCCGGATCGATGAAGCTGATACTGTCTCGCGATCAACTGATCGCACGTATGGGGAATTGGGCCAAGGGATACTCACCCGGGTTCCTGAAGTTCATTGGTGCTGCCGAGGCCCTGGGTGCCATTGGTGTCGTCGTCCCTTGGCGGACGGGCATTGCTCCCATACTCACCCCGGTCGCTTCGGCGGGTTTGGTTGCGATCATGGTGGGAGCAACCGCAATACACGTCAAGCGCGGCGAGATACCGAAGGTCATGATGAACGTTGGGATTATGGCGATGGCGGTAATGGTTGCCTGGGGGCGGTTGAGCTGACGGGCGACGTATGACGAATCGTTTGTCCCCGTGCTGAGTTGCTGGCTCGGAGTCGTTACAACAGCGCCACGGAACCCACGGAATCCACTGACGTGTACAATTGAAGTCGGTTGGGTGTCGCAAGGAAGAGAAAACCTTCTTTTTTTCCGTGGATTCAGCGGGTTCCGTGGCGCTGTTGTTATCGACAGCAGTCTCGTGGATTCATGGCAAAGATTCAGGTCCCCCGCCAGTCACGCAAACTCAACGGTGTCATCAAAATGCACCCCATTCGCCAGCGTCTTATGCACGGGACACCGTTGCGCCACCTGGGTCAGGCGTTTTCGCTGCGCGTCATCAAACGAACCGCGAATGGTGACGTATGACTCGATCTTGTCGATCCATCCGTTGAGACGTTCATCACAATCGACGCAGTCGTCCGCGTGGATCTTGGCGATTTCGAGTCGAACGGCGACGCCATCTAATTGTATACCCTTATGATTGGCATACAATCGGAGTGTGACCGCTATGCAGGTTGCCAGGCCGCCGAGTAGGATTTCGTAGGGTGTTGGCCCGGTGTCCGTACCCCCGGCACTCTCGGGCTCGTCGCCAAGAAAAGAGAATTGACGGGCATGAACGGTAACATCGGTGCCTTTGCCGAGTTCCGCGGTGACGACTGCCATGGTGACTCCTTTGGTTGCGTTATGGTGCAGGGATCGTAGTACTCCTCACGACAAACCCAACAACGCGTTACAACATACTGGCGTTCCAGTCTGAGTGATTATTGGACGAAGGGTTCCGCGCCCAACCTGGCCACTGGTACGTTTAGGACGTATGGTCCGAATCGCAAACGTTCTCTGTTTCGCGTCGGATTGAAGGCCTAGCCATCGAAAGGTTCAAAAAATCGGCAATGATTCGGTTTCTGAGTCGGCAACAATGGCGTGCGCGAGATCTTCCGCGCCGTGGGATCGTCGTTCCGCCGTCGACTTGGACTGAGGTGTTTGTACACCACACCGCGTTGCCCAGAAATGGCACATCACCAAACGAATGGTCGGATCTGGACGAGATACGGGCCATGATGGTAACGCTGCAAACGGCACGTCCGGAACTTGGATTGGATGTACCATATAGCTTCGTCGCATTCTGTCGCGACAACGGTGACGTGGTTTTGTGTGAAGGGAGGGGGTTGGACCGAACGGGCGCCCATACGGCCGGTCACAACGATACGGCGTTGGCCATTGCATTCGCGGGGAACTTCGAACGCCTACCGATTCCGCAATTCTTTGAAAACCAACTACACGATGTTGGCGCATGGCTTTGGAGGGTCAAACGGGACCTCGGTGGGTCCAACATCGGCATTGTCCGGCCGTTCGATCGCGATGTGTGGGGCCATCGTGACGTACGCAACACATTGTGTCCGGGCGAACATCTTTACGATCGATTGGGGCTCATTCGTTACTTCGAGGAGGACGATGGTATGGACCAGGTGACTTGGCAGGTGGTTCAGGCAGGTTTGCAAGCGCTCGATCCGCCTCTTTATGCCGGTCGGCCAATTGACGGTCTGCCCGGTGCCAACACTCATATTGCGGTGCAGGGGTTCGAGACGCGCTTGGGTCTGAATCCGCGTGGCGTAGTCGGCACATTGAACGACCCGACCGCGGGCATGTGGCCGGCCACACGTGAACTTCTGTTTGCCGGTGTGTATTCGCCGTGGACCCCGGAACACGAGCATGAAGTTGATGTGACGACGTCGCCGATCACTCCGGTGATCGATGTGAGGGTTGGTCGGGTCAAGACGTGAGGATCTTACGTCGAGGCGTCCAGGTCGCGTGGGTGGGTGTTGAGGCAGCCGTGTTTTTCGTCACGGCACCGGCCGCTGCACAAACGCGTGCTGAGTCTGTATATCCGGGGACGGAGTGGGAGTACATCGGACGCAGCCCAAGGCCTTAAAGACCTATGGTTGGTCGCCACAGGGACTGAGACGTGCGTGGGAATACATTCGTGATAGTTCAAACACGACGTGGCTGGTCGTCGCCGACCGAGGACGGATGGTTTTTCGGTTCGGCGATATTGAAGAGTTGTCCTACATCGCGTCAGCGAGAAAAAGCGTCTTGGCCATGTTGTACGGGCCTGCGACGTACATGTTGTACAGCAACTGGGACTTCAACGCAGCGGATAACTGTCATGCCTGCCGTTGACCTCGTCATCGCGCATAAGACAAACTCGGTGTACAGCCGAACCACCAGTTGGCGTTCGTGGCAAAGATTCATGGAGTTGTTGTTGGAGTCGAAGCAGGGGCTGGTGCGTAACAGTCAATACCCATGGAATTGATTGAGTAGCGGTGCGCATTTGGTCGTTTGTTTGCCACTAAATCCACGAAAATATTTTCCAATCAGAACAGCGCCACGAAACCCGCTGAATCCACGGAAAAAGAACGTTTTCTCTTCTTTACGTTACTCCGAATGACTTCAGTCGTGTTCTTCCGTCGATTCAGCGGGTTCCGTGGCAATGTTGTCCGGGGAAGGGGGCACGTTCGTGGTTTTCGTGGATTTAGTGGCAAAGATTTAGAGCCCCATAGAC
>JAZDDD010000361.1:0-3621 GCA_036679545.1 Gemmatimonadota bacterium
GTCGCAACGCGGCATCGCCCGTGGAGGTCAGGCAGTAGTACCTGCGGCGAGGATCGTCATCTCGGGGGTGGGGTCTTTCCGTCGTCTCGGCGATCCAATCGGCATCGACCAGCTTACGGATCGTCCCGTAGAGCGTTCCGGGTCCCATGACCACGCGCCCCTCAGTGCGACTCTCGATTTCATGGGCGATGCCGAGCCCGTGTTGCGGCCTTCCGGCTAGCGCCAGAAGAATATGGAAGGACGCCGGAGGCATCGATTGCGTCGGTGTGGTCATGGAAGCCAATGGAAATATCAGTTTACGATATATATCGACTAGTGACAGATCTGGAAAGACCGAAGGACCCGCTCCAGAGTCGGTTGGGGGCGTTTGGAGGGTGACAACTTTGATCCGCAACCGTAGTCAAAGGCAGTGTTACACAGCACTGTCATCTTTGCTTTCTCGTCTTCCAGCGACGTACAACATGGTCGTTGTAACGTCCGGCCTGTAAACCGGGACTATCTCTCAGTTCGCGGCGGACAATCCCCGCAACTCACACGTTGAATCACGACCTTTCGTGCCCAATTGGGGGAAAAAATATGTACAAGTCATTCTGCACCTCGTTACGCGAACACGCGCAACGTTTACTTCCGATCGCCGCGGTCATGGTTGGTACCACGGTACCTACCCTGGCACAGGAGAAAATCCTGTACATCACCTCGAACAACATCGAAGACGACAAGAACGCCGTCATCGCGTACCAACGTTTGTCTGACGGGTCTGTTCGACCTGCCGGGATATTTCTCATGCGTGGAACCGGCATAGATAACGACACAAACGGCAAGCTCGGCCCGAATGACAACGACACTCCCATCGTGGTGAGCGCTGACCAACGTTGGTTGTTCGCCGTCAACGGCCACACTAACACCATCGCCGGATTCCGGATCGTAAGTGGTGGCGGGTTAGAGCACGTTCAGGGCTCGCCGTTCCCATCGATGGGTGTCGGACCGGTAAGCCTCGACATTTCCGGCGACGTCCTTCTAGTCGCCAATCGCAACGAGGATCCGTATCAACTCGATGCGCTGAGCGGCGGTGCGTTTTCTAACTACGCTTCGTTCCGTATCAATGACGACGGCAGTCTCACCTTTATCTCGAAACTCGAGTTGACCGACGGACAAAAAAATACGCAAGTTCTCGTATCGAGCCGCGACAGTCGAATCGTGTTCGGAAACGACTTTCAGGTCGACGTGGACTTCGATGGTGAGGGATCCGTCTCGAAGTTGTTTGGTCCGATGGCAGCCGTCCGCGGCGGGCTCAGGTCATTTCGTCTCGACGATTGGGGCCGACTGGAGCCTGTGACCGTCACCACCCTTCCCGAAACGGTGGAACCTGCGCCTGAGGTGCCAACGGTCCCACTGGGTATTTGGGATCACCCGAGCAAGAACCTGCTCTACGTCGGACTCGTCACACGAAACCAGTTGGGTGTCTACCGCTATGACGATCATGGGCGGCTCAACTTCGTTACAGCTGTTGCCAACAGCGGTCAAGATATCTGCTGGGTCAAGACCAATGCGGCGGGTACGCGACTCTATGCGGTGAACAACCTGCCGCGCGAGGGTACAGACGAGGCAAGCACAATGACGGTTTTCGACATCTCGGGTACACGAGCGGAAGCACCGGTGGAAATTGGCCGGGTGGCACTGCCGATGCACCTGGGAACATTCGTCAACAACCGTGCGTCCCACCAGCCGAACAGTACAGCGTTCCAGTTCGATTTGTCCCCCGACGAGGAGTTCCTCTACGTCATCATGCAGCGCGTAGACCAGACGGATGCCAATGGGTCTCCGGATGGCAACATCATCCATACTATCAGGCTTGACTCTTCCGGCGATATGGAGGTCATCGCATCGCGACGCCTGCTCGGTGACGGAGTGCCCGCACGTGCGCGCCCACAGGGCGTAATTGCCGTTGATCTCGCACGATGATTGAAACACGTCTGTGGCAGCGCATACCGCGACTGCCACAGACATCTTTGTTGTAACGACACGCGTTCAACTCAGACTGTTACGCGACCGACGGCGAAACGATCATCGCCCGATTATCCGCGAAACACTGTTAACAATGACGAGGAGAAGTTGAAATGAAGACACCACTGACATTCGCGCTCATCTGCGCTGGTCTTCTTGCCGGGTTAGCCGCAGTGCCCGGGCCATCACCCGCGGGCGACTCGCACGCGCCCAGTACGACTGATCCCGTGGTGGGATATCTGTATACCAGTTTGAACGGAGAGGAAATGAATCAGGTCGTGTCGTTCGCCCGATATGCGGATGGTACGTTGGGCGAGCAAAGAACCTATACGACGGGATCTTCCGGCGGAGCCAACCGTGCTGCCGGCGGCGATGCGGCCGGTGACTTCGACTCGCAAGGCGCCATGCAAATCATCGACGACCACCTGTTGGTCGTGAATGCGGGGGGCAACACCATCACGGTGTTCGAGATCGACAAGGACAGCGGGTCGCTCACCAAGAAAGAAAATGTCAGCTCGCATGGAGTGCGGCCGGTCAGCATTGCGTATGTACCAAAGGGCGCCTCCAGTGATGACTATTGGGTTGTCATCGGCAATCAGTGGAACAACCCCAACGTCCAAAAAGGAGGGGCCGCAGAAGCACCAATCGAGATGTACCCCAACACCGCTTTCCATGCGGACGGCGGCGGCCATGAAGAGGTGCTAGACGAACGCAACATCTATTTGTTTTCCTTCAGTTCCAGAACGGGCACATTGACTCCTGAGATGTCCCTCGACTCCTATACCGGTACGAATGGTGGGCCAACCACCGTGGCATTTAACAACGATGGAACAAAACTGGCCGTTGCGACGTGGGGTATTGCGCACTTCGGCACCGCCACGCCAACACACCAGAAACCGAGCCGAGTCTATGTGTACGACTTCGATGGCACCATGGGTCGCGTCAGCAACACTCGTTACTTCGAAGAAGCGGGCATAGCTGGAAGCATCGGGTTTAGTTGGGACACCCGTACATCCCAGCTCTTTGTGTCCAATTTCAACTTGGTCGAAGACAAGAGGGACCACAGCCTCACAGTTCTGAGTGACGATGGCAGCGACGTCACCAAGATCGCTCACTTTGGGACCGGTGACGGCGACGACATAGATGAGGCGTGTTGGGCGCTTCTGAGTCCCGACGGCAACAACCTGTACGTGTCGAGTTTTGGTGGTAACCTGATCAGTGAATTCGACGTCGACGCATGGGGTAACGTGAGCAAAGTTGGATCTCGTAGCGAGACCGCATATGCGTTACGGAAGGCAGGTACTCCGCCGGGTGACACTAAGGACATGTACGTGACCGGAGACAATGCACACCTGTACGTCCTTGGTGCGTATCAGACGTTCACCGTTTCACACTATGCTGTATCGGCAACGGGGGCATTGAGTCTTTCAACAGAATTCCAAGTGCAAGCCGCGACGGCGACTGGTCCCGGAGCATACAATTTCTTGGGGCTCGTTGGATACGACAGATAGGAACACACCGCCGTGTCAAAAACCCTCGACCGTGCCGCATAACCTGGGGCGGTCGGGGGCCCTCACCCCACCGACATCGTAGCTATCGGGAACGTCCACGCGTGGG
>JAZDDD010000362.1:0-2217 GCA_036679545.1 Gemmatimonadota bacterium
GACACGGTTAGCAACTGTATCGTTTGAGGGTGGCAAAACTGGACGATCGAAAACGGTCAGTCCCAGGTTGACGTTGACACCGAAGCGATCGTTCTGGAAGCTCATCCAGTCAAAACCGAGCTGCCCTTCAGCACGATCGATGCCAGGTCCGTCAACGATGATGTCATCGCCATTTTCCATGTCCGCATCGTTGTTTCCGCCATGGGAGATAAAGACGTCGTTGCCCTTAATCAGGGGTTCACCCGCTTCAGGCGCTGCGCCGTTATCCCCTTGGAAGAGGTCTTCACCACCGCCGAGATTCTCCATCCAGTCGTCGCCGGCCCCACCTCTGATGTGACCAAGATGGTCGCCGTCAAAGATGTAGTCGTCGCCCAAACCACCGAAGATTTCGCCAAACTCACTCGGGTTGACGATGAAGTCGTTGCCAGCGTCACCAAAGATCACATCTTCTTCGTTACCGCTATTGATGGCGTCGTTACCGTCACCACCTTCGATCACGTCGGGTCCGGAAAGGTCCGTGATGATGTCATCACCAGGTCCACCTTCGATGAGATCGGCGCCGTCGCCGCCCTCGATTCGGTCGTTACCTTCGCCACCATAGAGCGAATCGTCACCGATGCCGCCAATAATGGTATCGTGACCTAACGTACCGTTAATTGTGACGTGGTCGCCACCGGTGTACTGAATGACGCGGGTGGAATCGGGAACATCGATGTTGGTCGTGAGAGTCGCTGCATCACGAATCACGAGCGGAACCAGGGCTGATTCGCCCGTGGGATCTGCCGTGGTCCCATCGCCTGCGGCGTCAAACTGCTGGCTCTGGTCAATTTCCAAGATATGGTTCGGGACCGAGAAAATGTTGAGTGGTAAGGCACCTCCGCCTACATCACCCAAATCAGTGCTGCGCATGGCAAGAGACGTGAACGAGTTGGACTCCAACTCACCGAAAAAGTGAATGTTGAGAGTACGTCCAACGTAGTAGAAACGATCGCCATTTTGCAGGCTTTCCATCTGGGTCTCAAAGACATAGTTATGGGTTGAACCGAGATAGCCACCAAAGGGCATGCGTTCCTCGGCCAGACCACCGTTCCAGAAGTCGACTTTTTCCAGTCCTGTGATCGTCTCGCCGGCAACACTGGCCCAGGCGCCATTGCTGAACATGAAGTCATGGGCGTCAGCCGGAGACCCAGCAACCGGGAATCCAAAACCCTCGCCAGCGCAATATGCCGCCGGGTCAGCGGTGAGCGCACCAACGATCGCGCAGGCCGCCGCACGCCTGCCTGCGAAGGTCGGATCCACCGTGATTGACGGATGCGTCCCATAGGCCGCGATGAAGTTCACAAGAGACGCTTCGTGCCTCAAATTGTCCAAGTAGTCAGCCCAATGCAGGTAAGGATTGAGCCGGGTGTCCTGGGTTAACTCAAAAAACATCTTTCGAGCAGCGTTCAGCGGAGGGTTCCCCACATCACGACCGCGCGCGATGTTAATGGCGCCAAGATCGAGGGGTAGACCAACAAGATTGTTCTGCAATGCCCCCGTCACAAATTCGTCGATCTCGTTGGCAACTGTTCGGGTAAGACCGCGGACAACCGCACCCGTAGCCACTTCTGGACTCAGAACACCAACTCCGTCCTCACCCGCATTATAGAGAGCAAGCGGATTGAGGAAGGCCTCGAACAGACCCAGTTGTGAAGGATCTAAAGTGTGAGTTTCAGTGATGGTCGCGAAATCGGCATCGAAGCGGTCCACCGTCGAGGTCAACATCGAGTGTCCGAAACGATAAACAGATTGCGAGAATTCGGCCGTAATCGTGGGATCCACGTCAGTAAGAAAGCCCTCGAACACGTCCTTCAACCCGGCCAACGTGGGTGAGAACTCATCAAACACGATGCGATTGTACTGCATCTCCGTGCCGAATCTCGCGGCCTGAAAGATGCGCCCGCCGTTCCAGTCGAGGCCCAACGCATCAATGGCCGCTTCTGCCGTGGCCTGATTCGCCATCGAAGCATCGGAAACCGAGAAGGGCAAGCCGCCCCAAGCGGGGAACGCAGCCAATGGGGTATCGAGCCATTCATTCAACGTGGCCAAATCGCCTGCATCCAGCAGGACGCGCTTGGCTACGCTGGTGAGCCGGTTATGCTCATGGTGAAAGATCGTGTGGATTGTGGTAAGCGCGATGTTCTCATTACACCGACCATCACCACACACAAAGTGTAC
>JAZDDD010000363.1:0-2066 GCA_036679545.1 Gemmatimonadota bacterium
ACGCCACCAATTGCCGTGCCCATCTTACGAGCTTGGGGGAGGCATGTCCGGACATTAAGATAACCTCGTCGTGACATAGTACTCGTGCCGCTTAACACTGTCGTCCATCAGCTGCGGGCGACTGCTCACGAGTCGCTCGCGCCTCTTGGCCGTTCCTACGCGCCCGCGGCGCGCACAAATCAATCGCTTCCCTTGAAAACGAGCGCGCCCGCCAGTCTGCATGGACTTGTTAGGAAGCGAGTCCCCGAATCTGATGCCCCAGCTTTCACCGACACGCGCCAACACCTCCCCACAGATCATATCTCTCTCAGCCCCGTGGCCACAACATGACGACCAAACCACTGGCTTGTTCTACCAACCACCGTCTGCCGGTCCCTTTGCGAGGTGGCTGCCTATTCGCGAACACCCGGGCTAAACAGGAATAGTGGCCCGATGAACTGAACCGTACCCGGCCCGACTATCTATTTCGTCAATACCAGTTCTTCGATCCGGTAGGCGTGCAAGAAATCATGCAACCCCAGGTGCCGAAACATGATAAACACCGAGTAATCGTGGTATTCCGCATGATCGGCTGTGCGCTGCCATTCGTCTAAGGACAGCGCACCAAGTCGCCGTCCCAGGCGCGCGCGATCCTCCGAAAAAGCAGACAACGCTCGCTCGAGGTCCAACTTGAGTAACGCGTCTGCGTCGTCATGTTTGTCGGGGAAATATGCGGCGATCGGCGGATGATCCTCTGACAGCATCCGTTCGAGGCGTGTCTCCATCATGCCCTGCACCTGCGTTAGGTGGACCGCGTGTTCGTGGATCGACCATCGCGTTGGGGATGGACGCCGCTTCAACGAGGCGGTCGATGCCTCCGCCACGAGCGACGCGACAATCGTGGGCGATCTTTCCAACGCATCAATGACGCTGGTGATCTCAGCTTTCGTCATCTTCGCACCTTGCCTCACGAATCCTGTTTCGGCACACGGCCATCGACCAACCACCGTTCAACCTTGGGCCGGCTCGCGAACGCGTCAATGCTCCCGGAGGTCGATCGCTTCCTAACACTACACGTCCATCAGCTGCGGGCGACCGCTGTCCAGTCGCTCACGCATCTTGGCCGTTCTGACGCGCCTTCAGCGCGCACAAACCAATCGCTTCCTTTAAAAACGAGCGCGCCCGCCAGTCTGCATGGACTTGTTAGGCGGCAACGCCACGATGCGGACGCCGGGTGTCTAGATCCCATCAGCTACAGGGGAACTGCTAGGGTTCTGAACCTCACATCCCCGCGCCATCGGCACCCACACGGCATGCCGACCCCAATGCAAAGAGTCGTTGTGAACAATTCGCACGACGCGCGAACACGCCATCATTTGCATATCGGGATGACGGGATCCATGCCGGGCTAAACGGAATCGTCACGGTCGAATGCACCCCGGGCTCGGCTTCAATCGCGGTCAGTACGGAGTCCAATGCGGCGTAAGTCATGCCGGGGTCCGGAATGCGCAGAATGTACATCGGTTTCCGGGAGCCAAAACCGGGATTGCCACCGACGATAACGGCCTGATACGTGGCAAAGACCTGCTTGACTGTAATACCACTGGTTGAATCGTCAAACACTACACCGATCACCGTCCGATAGTAGAGTTGCGCCGGGTCGGTTGGCCACGCCACAAGGAGACTCGTATCGGGTAGCTCAAGCAACGAATCAGGCACCATGGGTCGCGCCGTATCCTGCGGCATCTCTGACTGGGTTCCGGACGCGCCGGAAACGACACACACGCTGAGAAACAGCAAGGCGGATGCGAAGGCCGGTTGCGAG
This sequence comes from Gemmatimonadota bacterium, assembly GCA_036679545.1. Taxonomy (GTDB): domain Bacteria; phylum Gemmatimonadota; class Gemmatimonadetes; order Gemmatimonadales; family GWC2-71-9; genus JAZDDC01. The sequence continues at coordinate 1,805 of JAZDDD010000363.1, forward strand.
TATATCACGTTGGGCATACCCACTTCCTCTTCTCCAAAGAGTGGCGAACACGAGTCTGCCACATTCTGGGCCATTTAGTAATCGCGGCCAGTCCGGTCGGACGGCTCCTCGTCCTGTCACGTGTCAAAACTGACTTGCGATCGAAGCGGTCATTGCCGCCTAACACTGTCGTCCATCAGCTGCGGGCGACTGCCGTCCACTCGCCCGCGCATCTATGCCGTTAGAACGCGCCGTCGGCGCGCACAATCACAAACAATATTCC
>JAZDDD010000364.1:0-3254 GCA_036679545.1 Gemmatimonadota bacterium
ATAGGTATATCGATGTAGCATAAGAGGTTACGGGCCATGTGTTTCGCGGTATACCGGTTGCCTTGTTGACGGGCAATTGCACGTGAGACACCTCAATACCTGGATTTCCAGCTATGTCGCCTTCAACGAAAACTCGAACTGACATCACGTTCGCAGAACCAAGATTTGGCTCCGAAGGTGTCGTCCATTGACCGGTTTAAGAGTCAGAGAATCGCGGCCCGTTCGACGGGAGCCGATCGGCTCCAAACTCGGCTCGCACCGTCTTCGAAGTGAGCGTGCACGGCCAGGCGTTCGGCTCCTAACTCCCGGCCCGTCACACCGTCGGGCACTGATCTTTAAACGAGTGGTGGACATCGTCGGCGCCACACTCGGTCTCATCGTTTGCGGACCGGTCATGCTTGTGATTGCGACCTTCATCAAGTTGGATTCCGCGGGTCCTATCCTGTTTGCCCAAAGTCGAGTAGGACGTGGTGGTCGATCGTTTAAGTGCCTCAAGTTCCGAACCATGCGAGCGGATGCAGAAGAAAACCTCAAGGCCGACCCCGCTCTTTACCGCGTGTACATCGCCAACGGGTACAAAATACCGCTGCATGCTGACCCACGCGTGACGTTTGTCGGTCGATTTCTCCGGCGAACAAGCCTGGATGAGTTACCGCAGCTGTTCAACGTCTTCGTCGGTCACATGTCGTTGGTCGGACCACGGCCGGTTACGGCTTTGGAAGTCGCCTACTATGGTTCCAGTATGGATCAGTTGCTCTCAATGCGTCCCGGCGTAACCGGGCTCTGGGCGGTGAGTGGACGGAGTAACATCCGGTACCCGAAAAGGGCGCGCTTTGAATTAGCATACGTTGCCCGATGGTCGTTGCGCCATGATATGTGCATTCTTCTTAAGACTGTCGTGGTTGTCGTAACGGGAGAGGGCGCAACCTAACAGTATGTCCCTGGACCTTACAGGATTGCGTGTTCTCATCGCTCACGATTGGCTGACCACTTGGGCTGGTTCGGAGCGGTGTGTCGAACAAATGGTCCGGACGTTTCCGAATGCCGACGTGGTCGTTGGGCTCTGCACCGATCGTCTCCGACACGAAAACGACGTCACCAGGAACGCACGCGAAACTTGGTTGGCGCGAATCCCGGGCGCACGTACCCACCATCGGTGGTTTCTTCCGCTGCAGGGTCTTGCCTTTGCGACATTTGATACGGCGGGTTACGATGTCGTGTTGTCGAGTTCGCACGCTTTTTCCAAAATGATTAGGACGAAACCCGGCATTCCGCACATCTGTTATTGCCACTCACCCCCTCGATATCTCTGGGACCTCCGCGCCACCTACAGGACACACGCATCCCCTCTTCAGCGGCTGGCAATGTCCATTGGCGGTCCGGTGCTGCGCAGGATGGACCGCCGGTCTGCGCGGGGCGTCGATTATTTCATTGCGAACTCGCGTTATGTCATGAATCGGATTAGCCGCATTTACGGACGGGAGGCTACCGTGGTTTATCCTCCAGTCACCCAGAAACGGATGGGCAAGGTTATCACACGACGTGAGGAATACCTCCTTGCTCTCGGTCGACTTGTTCCATACAAACGCGTTGACCTCATCATCCAAGCGGCGGAACGTCTTGGCATGCGCCTCATCGTCGCTGGCGATGGGCCTGAGCGTGGTTCTTTGGAATCGTTGGCGGGCAAGCATACGGAATTTCTCGGTGAGGTCAGTGAAGAAGAGGCCGGTCTCTTGCTGTCGACATGCAGCGCATTCGCATTTTGCGCGGAAGAAGATTTTGGGATCACGCCGGTCGAGGCAAACGCACACGGAACGCCTGTGGTCGCATTCTCGGCCGGTGGCGTAACCGAATCGATGATTCCAGGAGAAACGGCGGAGTTTTTTCATCGACAAACTGTTGACGATCTCGCGGCTGCCATCCAAAGGGCAAGCGTACGTTCATGGGACGACACAACGATGCGGCGTAACGCCGCGCGGTTTTCTCCCGCCGTGTTCCGGGCTGGGATTCGAGCAGTCGTCAGTGATGCAATCACGAGTTGACTCCCCGACATGCGCGTAGACGTCGTATACGGTTCAGCATTGTGGCATGCACCCACAAAAGTGAATTGTCATTTCGTCGCTGAGCGTTTGGCTCAGGAAGTCCCCGTCGTCTTCGTAGAATCGGTTGGCTCTAGACTGCCACGTGCGCACGAATGGCGGCGTCTCGGTCCGCGTCTTCTGAGATCACTTCGACCCCTTAAACGCGTAGGTGATAAACTGTGGGTCATGTCACCACTTCCCTTACCCGCATACGGGAGCAAGTTCGTGAAGGGCAACAGCGCGTGGGTCGGTTGGCAGATTTGGGCAATGCTCGCACTTCGCCGATGGCGTCCGCAGGTATCGTGGATCTTTCATCCCATGGGTTTAGGTGTTGCGAGGTTGAGCGGCGCAAAACGACGGGTGTACTATTGCATAGACGACTATGCCGCCAACCCCGGCGTCGACGCCGAGGCCGTTGAACACCTCGAGAACGATCTTGCGATGTTAGCGGATGTCACACTTGTAACCGGCGAGCCCCTCGCCAAGCGTTTGCGAAACCGCTCCGATGATGTACGGATTGTCCCAAACGTCGCGGATACTGTTCTCTTCACAGCCGACCACTCACACGTTAGGCACGCTGTGTTGACTGCCTTGGAGGACATTCCGCGGCCTCGTTTGGGATACGTTGGCAACCTTGCGTCTTACAAGATCGACATGGATCTCGTTTCAAGCATTGCCGCCTCGAGACCCGACTGGGCAATTGTGCTGGTGGGGCCCCGAGACATGGGCGATACACGCCGGCGTATCGGCAACGTGTCCCTCCCCCCAAACATCCACATGTTCGAAGCCGTTCCGCATGACATAACACCGTCGATCATCGACCGCTTTGATGTCTGTTTGCTGCCCTCCGCAAAACATCCGGTGATGAATTCCTCCTTCCCACTGAAGTTCTTCGAATACGTCTTACGTGAACGGCCAGTCGTCGGTAAGTCACTACCCGCACTCGAACCATTTCGTGAATGGTTCTACCAAGCAGAATCACCCGCACAGTTTGTCGTCGCCATAGAAAACGCGCTCGCTGAGGGCCCACGGGACGGGACAATCAAAAGAAAAACGACCGAGCTGTTTGGCTGGAATGAACGCGCTCGCCTATTGTTTGAACTCCGCGGGGAGTTATTGGATGGCTGACAAGTTGCTTTCTGCCCGACGCCTTCCGGGCAAAATCATACGGGC
>JAZDDD010000365.1:0-3768 GCA_036679545.1 Gemmatimonadota bacterium
CGGTTCTGGAACGTTAGCGCATTGCGAGGAGCGTTGTTCATGCACAGAGGCTACGCGCGCGACTGCCGAACAGCAGCAGTGATGCGTGGCCTCTTGCTCCATTTTCCTTTCACATGACGAAATGGTATTCGACACGAAGGATGTTGTCGTACCATACCTTGTCGGTGAGTGCCCGGCCGTAACCGATGAAGATTGCATCGTTGTCACACACGCCAAACCGCGCGCCGATTTTTACGTTCACGATTGTATCGCCACCGGCGTCCTGAATGTCCAGGTCCGTGAGCGTGCCGTCGCTGCTTCCCGTAACAATCCCGCTCGTTACCGTCCAACCCACGAATTCAACAACGGGCGTGAATCGCAAAGGACCCTCGGGTAACGCATCGTAACCAACGCCGAAGCCATATCGCAACACGGCGCCGCTTAACGAGTGGCCGCAGGACTTACAGGTCGGATTGCCCATAGCACGACGGCTTAATTACCCTGCACCGGATGTGCAGGCGCTGGGGGGGCAGCGGCGGTCGATTTTGGCGATCGGGCAGATGTCCGAACAGAGGTCCACGTGCATGGATGCAGGATAAACGTCTGAACGGTGTTTGCCAGGGTCGTGAAGCCTCAGTGTGTAACAAATCGACTGTCTTTCCACGCCACAAGGTGTTGTGGTATCTTGCCCACCAGTCCAACCGCCAAAGGGACGGTGCTATCGAAGATGTTGGAGACCGCGCGCAACGCAAGCCTGACCCTTCTCTTAATATCAGCGCTCCTCGTTCCGGTCCCTGGCCACGGGCTGCAGGTGTCGAGGGCTGCCCCCGACACGCAACCTAACCAAACGGCCATTGCCATCTATCGGGCCGGTCCGATTGACATCGACGGGCAGGTGGTCGAGACCGCGTGGCAAACGGCACCACCGGCGTCCGGTTTCCGTCAGCGAGAACCGGTTGAGGGTGACCCCGCAGAGTACGATACCGACGTCCGCGTCTTATTCGACGACGGCGCGGTGTATGTGGCGGCTCGGATGTACGACCCGATGCCGCAAACGATCGCGGCGCAACTGGTCCGGAGGGATGATTTCGGACAATACGACTATTTCGAAGTTGCGTTTGACCCGAATCTCGACCGACGCACGGGATATCTGTTTCGCGTCAGTGCGTCAAATGTCCAAGGTGATGAATACCTCTACGACGATGATGACCAGGATGACGCATGGGACGCCGTGTGGTCGTCGGCCGTGCATCGCGACTCCTTGGGTTGGTCGGTTGAATTACGTATTCCGCTTTCGCAGATGCGTTACGAAGCGTCTGACGATGTCCAACAATGGGGTGTCAATTTTGCGCGGCGTCGTCTGAGTTCGAATGAAACGACACATTTTGCATTAATTTCCCGACTGCAACAAGGTATCGTGAGCCAGTTTGCCACCCTGGATGGTATACAGATTCGTCGGGCCTCTCGACTCGTCGAATTTTTGCCGTATGCATTGAGCAGTGCGTTCACGGCTCCGTCAGTTGCTGGCGACCCTTTTTTTGATGGATCCAGTGTTAACTCTCGTGTCGGTTTGGATTTCCGATATGGGTTGGGCGCACAGTTCACGCTGGACGCGACAATCAATCCCGACTTTGGTCAGGTCGAAGCGGATCCGGCGGTTATCAACCTTACAGCGTTTGAAACACGCTTCGACGAACGCCGCCCATTCTTTGTTGAGGATGCCCAGGTATTCGATTTCTCGTTGTCTGCTGGCCAAGATCTTTATTACAGTCGACGCATTGGACGTTCTCCGCATGGCAGGGCGCCGCCAGGCACGGCGTTTGACGACACACCCGATGCCGCCACGATATTGGCGGCCGCGAAACTTACGGGCCGGACTAGCTCTGGTCTTTCAATAGGTGCGCTCGCGGCGCTGACTCGTGCAGAATCCGGCATTGCTGCGTTCGATGATGGGCGGCCGAATGAATCCTTCCTCGTTGAACCCCGTGCAGGTTTTGGCGTCGTGCGATTGCAACAAGATTTCAATGACGGCGCCTCGACGCTGGGCGCCATCGGGACCGTTATGGGCCGGGACCTGCCGGCAGATGCGTCTTTCGCTTTTCTGCCCAATGCCGCGTTCAGCTTCGGCGTCGATTACGAACATCAATGGGACGATCGGGCGTGGGCTGTGTTTGGGTACGTATCTGCCAGTCAAGTACGCGGGGATTCGACCGCGATGATTCGCATCCAACGATCAAGCAGTCACTTTCGTCAGCGCCCGGATTCGCGTTGGGTCGAGTTTGATTCTTCAGCAACGACATTGTCGGGCATCGATTGGCGTTTTACGCTCGCCAAACGCAGGGGCACGCATTGGACTGGTTCGTTTTGGCTGGCGCAAACAACACCCGGGTTCGAGATCAATGACATTGGATTCAGTAGGAGACAAGAGGCTCTCGATGGGGGCGCGCGGGTCAGTTACCAGGAAATCCAGCCTGGAGCACTGTTTCGCAGTTACGACGTCACGTTCTCCACGTTCCACAACTTTAGTCACGACGTGTTGGACGACGTCGTGTCGTTCCGCTCGTGGCAGCGCGGTCATGTTTCGGGGTCGTTCAACCTCAATGCCGACTTCGAATTTCTGAACTATTGGGAGGCTGAGGCAGGGTTTAGCTTCCGACCCCAGCGGATGGACCGCAACGCAACACGCGGTGGGCCGTTAATCCTCTCTCCACGGTCCCAAGGTGTGAGTGTGGGTTTTCAGACCGACCGCCGCGGGCGATTCAGCATCGGCCCTGAAATCGAACACGATTGGTCCAGTTTGGAGGCGGGCTCGAACACGTCGGTTGGACTCGAAATGGCATTGCGGCCATCGTCTCGCGTGGCACTGGAGATCGAACCGCAGATGAGTTGGAACCGCACGGCAAATCAGTACGTGGCCACGACGAGTGTGCTTCCGTTTCAACCCACATTCGGTTCACGGTATCTGTTTGGCGACTTAAAACAAAAAGAGTTGTCGTTGGAGACGCGGTTTGATGTTGTTTTCAGTCCCACCTTGAGTCTACAGCTATACGCCCAACCGCTGATCTCGTCTGGCGATTACGTGAACTACAAGCAACTGCTCGCATCGGAGACGTTCGATTTTGATGTCTTCCAGGAGGGAACACATGCTTCGGTTGCGGCGACGGCCGTTTGCGCGGGTGGTCGCACATGTGTCGACGGCGAAACCCGTTTTATCGATTTCGATGGCGACGGTACGGTAGACTTCGCATTTGGCGATCGCGACTTCAATGTCCAATCGTTGGTCGGCAATGTCGTGTTGCGGTGGGAGTACCGGCCCGGTTCGACCGTCTTTGTCGTCTGGCAGAGGGTTCAGGAACGCGACGGAGTATTCGGCGACTTCGATTTCGGACGTGACGTAAGCGCGTTGTTGGACGCCCCGTCGGAGAACGTCTTTATGGTCAAGTTCAACTATTGGTTTGGTCTCTGATGTCGAACAAGTTCTCTGAAGGTTGGGTCGTCCGCTGTTAATGCTCGCGGCGGGGCGTTACTATCTGTCGTCGCTCTCGCCATCGAATTCGTAAAATATTTCTGGAGTAAAACGGCTACAACATGAACACCGTACTTTGGGCTTTCCAACTAATTCTTGCCGGCATGTTCTTGATGTCCGGGTCCATGAAGCTGATACTGTCTCGCGATCAACTGATCGCACGTATGGGGGATTGGGCCAAGGGATACTCACCCGGGTTCCTGAAGTTCATTGGTGCTGCCGAGGCCCTGGGTGCCATTGGTGTCGTCGTCCCTTGGCGGACG
>JAZDDD010000366.1:0-4396 GCA_036679545.1 Gemmatimonadota bacterium
ATTCGCCACCGCGGGAGTAAAGGTGTCCGTTGACGGTGAGTAAATCAGGATCGGATTCTCGGTCCGAGAGTTATCACGCAACGCATCGACGAAATTGGCATCGTATTGACCCACAAGCCGAATGAAAATCGAGCGCGACAGCTGGTACTCGGCTTTGAGACGTGGTATCCGGCGCAAACCGACATTGCTGCGATCGTTGGGACGAATGTATTGAGTGTGACTGTAGCGAAAGTTTACACGCAGCTGTTCCGTCGGCAGCCAATTGACGTTTACGGTTGCCACCGCGATGTCGGCGGGCGCCCACTCGAAGAAGTTCTCGTCTCGGCCATACACGAGAAACGCATTTGCTGAAAACGTTTGAAATTGCGGTGTCGATATACTCAACACCGCATCCAGATTTGCCAGTCGATTCGTACCCACATACGGAATCGTGTCGAGGCCAAGAGGGGTTGGAGCTTCGATGAAATAGTTGGCGTAGAGTTCGGGCGGATACTTGAACGATTCAATCAACAGCGAAGTGGCGAAACTCCAACCACCGCGAAACGTAAACTGGCCATTCAGATGAAGCTTGGAATCGTTTGGCGTCGTTGCGTCGAAGAAACGATCGTAGTCCCACGTGCCGTCCAACGTCACACTGCCAGTCCATCGTTCCAGTGCTGCACCAGGTGAACCAAAAAAGGTCATGCGTGGCTGAAAGTTGGCACGCACGATACCACCACGCGAAATAAACCCGCTACCGGCAACGAAGTCCGGGTGGATTCCCGTGATGGAAGATGTGAAACCGAATCGCCGTCCGGCACGATTGGCTGCTATCATCCAAAGAGGCGCGGCGATCGTTGATCCGGAAGTTCGTGTGAAACTGCCTCCTCCTTGTATTTGTATGGCGTATGGGCCAAGGACAAGTCGTGCATCACCGCTGGCAACACGGTTGTAGTCACCGCCATCGATCTTGTCCGTGTACGCAATGCCGATCGTCGACTGGCCCAACACGTCTCGTCGCACCCGCAACCAGTTGAAAACGGGTCGCGAATCAGTCGCTGACGTCACACGATCATCCACTCCGGTGAGGAAAGCGATGTTGGTGTTTGCGAGTTTTCCTGTCAGTTTTACGGCACCCTCGGGATTTGCCAGCCGCCGCGTATAGATAAGCCGGTTGGGTGTATTGAACTGATCCAAACCATCGAGGAAGAAAGGCCGTTTCTCCGGAAAGAAGAGCGAACGCCTCGGGTCAACCTGCGCTTGAGCCACATCGGCTTCAACTTGCGAAAAGTCTGGGTTGGCCGTGCCGTTGAGAAACAAGTTGTTGGTGATGCCCCACCGCACGTTTCCGCCCAGTTGGGGTTGTTGAGTGTCATAGTTCCATCGCGGTGTCTGTGGCGCACCAAGGACACTCGATGTCAGCTCTGGGTTGAGATCCAAAACCAGGCCGCGCTGTAAATTGGTGAGGCCAGCCAGTTGGCCACTCTTTGCGAGAAATGACGGATCTGCTTGCAACACCGGGCTCCAGGTGTTCTCGTAACCCGAATGCTGGACGCGCCGGATGATGTTAATGCCCCAATCCTGGGTTGTGGCGCTTTGATAACGAAGACTCTTAAAGGGAATACGGATTTCGACCTCGTAACCTGACGGAGTCAACCGCCCGGCTGATTCGAAGACATAGTCTTGGCTCAGATCAATGGAGTATGCGCCGCCCGCGCCTCGAAAACCGAATGAGCCGGCGTTTGTGGTTGCGTCTCGCAAAGTACCGTCAGCCTGAACGCCGAGGGCGTTTACACTAAAGAGAAATGCCTGCCGTTGATCATTGAACGTGTCCAACACGATGTGGACCTGATCGTCACTTTGGATCTTGTCCCGGTCTGCGAGGGTTGCCTGTGCGACGCCGTGCGATTCGAACGCCGTGATGCCAAAATGGATGGCGGTCGGTGAATACCATACGCGTACGATGGTCGAGTCCTCCGCGGGACGTCCATCGACAGGAAGGTATTGTGAAAAACCACGGAGTGCTGCAGCGTCCGTCCAAACCGCTTCGTCAAGAAATCCATCGACGTCGATGTCGGCCTTGAAATGCGGGATCGGGATGGCAACGGGTGTTGTGACCCCGGCCCCCAGGAGGAATGTTCCGACAAGTGTGCGCACGTGCGAGTTCCCCTGCGAATGAATGGTGTTCCAAGGCGTCTTGGGATTGATAGTTTAATCGCGGTAGCCTGTCGTTTCACCTTAACGTTTCAAAATGCTCCTAACGAATGAAAAAAATTGCATTTCTCCTCGGATCTTTGTTGGCGTCTTGGGCCGTCCCCTTGTGCATGAACGCCCAAGAGATCACACCGGCAATGTACGAGGGGCTTCGTTTTAGAAATATTGGCCCACATCGTGGCGGCCGAGTGACCGCAGTGACCGGCATCGTGTCCCGACCGTTCACATTTTACATGGGTACAACCGGTGGTGGTGTATGGCGGTCCACGACGGGCGGACAGACGTGGCACAATGTGTCCGACGGATGGTTTTCGGTCGGGTCCATCGGAGCCATTGACGTCGCGGACTCAGACCCTGAAACGATCTACGTTGGGACAGGGTCCGCCGCAATACGAGGGAACGTTTCCACTGGTCGTGGAATGTACCGTTCGACCGATGGTGCGCGAACGTGGTCACTCGTTGGCCTCCAGGATGCCGGTCAGATTGCCAAGGTGCGGATCGATCCTAACGATTCAAAGACGGTGTTCGCGGCCGCGACGGGTCATCCGTTTGGCAAAAATGAACAACGCGGCGTCTTTCGCACCCGCAACGGTGGCGAGTCATGGGAGCGGGTACTCTTTCTGTCGGATAGTGTTGGCGCCATCGATCTCTCGATGGATGCAACTGATGCGCGTGTTTTGTATGCGGCCATGTGGCGCGCCGAGCGTAAACCGTGGACCATGATCAGCGGTGCGCGAGAAGGCGGGGTGTATAAAACCATTGACGGCGGCGATACCTGGACAAAACTTGGCGGTGGTTTGCCACAGGGCATGACCGGTAAAATTGGTGTGGCTGTTTCCCCTGCTGACCCGCAACGTGTTTGGGCCATCGTGGAAGCCGCGCCGGTTGATGCGGGTTTGTACCGTTCCGATGACGCGGGCGACACGTGGAATCGCATCAATACGCGGCAGTCCATTCTTGCGCGCCCCTGGTATTTCTACTATGTGTGGCCGCACCCCACACACCGAGACAGCGTGTGGGTCGGCAACTCGGGTCTGTTTCGTTCCGGAGATGGCGGCAAGACGTTTGCCTCGGTCCGGATGCCGCACTCAGACCATCACGACATGTGGATCAATCCGCAGATGCCATCGATCATCGTTGAAGGCAATGACGGAGGGGCGACTGTTTCGCTCGATGGCGGGAACATGTGGTCCATTCAACTGAATCAACCTACCGCGGAGATGTACTCGGTCACGGTGGACGACCAGTTCCCGTATCGGGTCTACGGGTCGCAACAGGACAATAGCACACTCTCTTTACCGAATCTCGTGCCGGGGAGTGGCATCAGTTTTCAGCATTGGCTCTCCCATGGCGGTTGCGAGACGGGTCCTGTTGCGGTGCAACCTGGCAACCCGGATGTCGCGTACTCCGGCTGTTTCGGCGGGCGACTCGCTCGGTACGACAACGCATCGCAACAATTTCGGCAAATCCGCGACTATCCTGAAAACCAAGGCGGTATGCCGGAGTCGGGCTTACGATACCGCATACAATGGAATGCACCAATACTCATATCGCGGCACGACCAATCGGTTCTGTATCACGGGTCGCAGTATGTTCACCGATCCCGCAACGAAGGTCAGAGCTGGGCAATCATTAGCCCGGATTTGACAGCCAATGATACGACGAAGTTCGGTTCGGCAGGTGGCCCGATCACGCACGACGTCACAGGTGTCGAAACCTACTCATCGCTTTTGACCATCGCCGAGTCGCCGTTGCGGCAGGGCGAATTGTGGACGGGTTCCAACGACGGTAAGGTGTTCCTCACCCGGGACAACGGCGCAACATGGTCCGATGTTACACCCGACGATTTGCCCGTGCCGAGTACCATTAATCGGATAGACGTATCGCATCATCGTCCAGGGGTGGTGTACCTCGCGGCATATCGGTATCGGTTGGACGATTTCGCGCCTTATGTTTACCGAACAACTGACTACGGAGAAAACTGGTCGCGTCTCACCGAAGGTGCCAACGGTATTCCGGCCGATTACCCCGTGCGGGTTGTTCGCGAGGATGAGGCTCGCCAGGGCCTTCTGTACGCCGGAACCGAGTTTGGACTTTTTGTTTCGTTCAACGATGGCGACTCTTGGACAACGTTGCAGCAGAACTTGCCAATCACACCGGTGACTGACTTGGTCATGCACCAAAAAGATCTCGTCGTCGCAAC
>JAZDDD010000367.1:0-2824 GCA_036679545.1 Gemmatimonadota bacterium
ACGGAGCTGCCCGATCCAACCGCTCTGGAAAATGAGAAACTCATCCGTCAGCGCGAACGCTCCGAAGCTCTCCTTCCGTAGCGCTACGATCCCCCACCCGAAACCCAAGAGAGGATGAAGAAGATGCCAACAGCCAGACGCACACCGGCGGTTTCGAACGGCGACCATGTGAGCAGCGCGGACCCTAGAATCAGGTGAACAACCGGTTCCAAAAAGATCACGGGGTGCATTGGGACGATCTCTTTTGTCATTTGCGGCCTCTTCGGAAGTCAGCTATTACTCAAAAACGCTACCACTTGATATCGATAGGGCATTGGCGTTAATTCATGTATTGCTACTATCCGGTAGCACTAAATGCGGACGGTGAGACAACGCACAACTGCGGAGGTCCATAACCGATGACCGTGTTGACACGACGTCGCGCTGTTTCCCTCATGTCTTTCATCGCTGTCGCCTCTGTCGGTTGCAAATCCGTTTCCGATCGGTCCGACTTAGTCCAGCTCACCGATCTTTCGGGCAACGAATCCCAAGTCGTGTTTTCACCTCAGGGGGACCGAGTTGCCTTCACCAGTGACCAGCGTGGCAACATCGATGTTAGGCTTGTCGATGTCTCCACTCGTGAGATTTTTGATGTAGCCAGTGGGCAAGCGAATGAGCGTGACCCTCAGTGGTCGCCGGACGGCGAGCTGATCTCCTTTACTTCTGACGAAGGTGGTGCATCGGCCATCTGGTTAACATCCGCGGATGGCGGCTCCGCGCGGAGACTAACAGATGTTGCAGACAGTGCAATCCGAGCCAGATGGTCGCCAAGCGGCGAATGGATAGCGTTCGCCGGTCGCGTTGGCGGATCGGCGCAAACCTGGGCGATTCGGTCGGACGGGTCGGGTAAGCATCCGGTGACGCATCTGCCCGGTGAACACTTCCCGTACGGATGGTCTCCGGACGGCGAGTACATCTTGGTGACTCGCTTTGCCGAGGATGCACAGAACATCTATGCAATGAGTCTCGATGGCGGCGAGCAGATTCAAGTCACGAATCGTGAAGGCGAAGAGTGGTGGCCGCAGTGGTCACCACGTGGTGATCGCGTGACATTCTATTCGACATGGGACGATGAGATGACGGACGTTTGGACCGCCGATGTCTTGACGCAAGCGTTGACCCGGGTCACGGACCTACCGATAGAAGATTTCCGGCCAGCCTGGTCGCCGGATGGCGAATGGATTGCTTATACGTCGGATCGACTGTCAAACAGTGGCGTGTGGGTCTCGACCGCCGATGGGGCTCGCGCAGTAGCACTTGCAACGGATGGTGCTGCGGGGGAGCTTCACTCGTGGTCGCCCGATGGACGTTGGCTCGCGTTCAGCTACCTCACATCTCAGGAACAGCTTTATACAACTTCGCTAGACGGTGCAGGGACCCAGCAACTAATGACGGAGAGCGGTCGCCCTGCTGTTGAAGCCACGGTGTCGCCCGACGGACGTTACATCGCGTTCGAATCGGATGACGTTGGCACGGAAGCGGATCTCTTCTTGTTTGAAATTGCCACCGCGGTGACAACGCGGCTGACACACGAGCTTGCATACAATGCCCGGCCGTCATGGTCGCCGGATGGGACTCGGCTTGCGATTGAACGGAGTCTTGGAGGCGGTCCGCGCACAACTCAGGTGGGTGTCATGGACCTGGCAACCGGTTCGATCGACGAGTTAACCAATCACGGGTATGTGCGTCAACCGGTGTGGTGCGGCGATGTCATCGTTTATATGCGAGAGCCCTCACAGGCATCAGGTGGCGTCGATCAGTTGTGGTCGATTTCCGCTGCTGGCGGTGTGCCGGTTCAACTCACGTCGTCGGTCGGCGACAAGCGTCCGACGGATTGTTCGCCGGCGGGGCGACTTCTGTACACGGTTGACGGTGCCGGTCGCGTGCAATGGCAAGCGCACGTTCAACTGAGCGGGGGCATCACCGAGGAGACAATGATCGGTGAGGGTGACGGCGGACGATGGTCCGCTGACGAATCACGAATTGCGTTTCGCTCGGTGCGAGACGGAACACCGGACCTCTATGTGGTTTCGCGCGGTGGCGGTGAGGCGACACGCGTCACCAATACGCCCGCGCGCGAGTCGTGGCCGGATTGGCTTGGCGATCGGCTTCTTTACGGTGTCAACCTCGGTGGTCGGGATGTTTGGATGGCGGACTTCCACGCGATTCTTGCCAAGTCAGAAACCTAATGTTGGTCACACGCCATAGCGTCTTATTCGAATGGAGATGTACGCCATGAAGTCACAACTCTTAGCCGGTACGATGCTCGTTGTGTCGGCATTTTCGGTGCAAGCCCAGTCAAACCCCGTTTTGGTCTCGACCGAATGGCTGGCTGAGCATGCCAACGATGCAAACTTGCTGATCTTACACGTTGGCATGTCGCACTCTGCGATGCCGGACAAATTGATCCAGGGCGCACGTTTTCTGGACTATCATGCCTTCGCCGATGACCGCAACGGTTTGACCACAGAGATTCAGCCTGTGGACCAGATGGAAGAAGCGTTACGGGCGGTGGGGGTATCGAACAACAGTCGTGTCATTCTATACTCATCCGGTTCGGCGCACATCCCGGCCCGCATTTACATGACGTTGGACTATCTCGGGCACGGCGACAAGACTTCGGTCCTAGACGGCGGTTTCGAAACTTGGCGTGTAGAGGAGCGCCCCGTTGCCGATATGCCAGTCCGTGGTGAACGAGGCGATTTCGTGGCGCGTCTACGGGACGATGTTGTTGTGTCGGCGGATTGGATTGCAGACCGTCTCGACCGCGAGGATATCACCTTGA
>JAZDDD010000368.1:0-4766 GCA_036679545.1 Gemmatimonadota bacterium
AGTCCAGACTCATATACACTCGGCACCCAACCCGGCAAGAGCATTGTAATCGCATTCGGTAACGAGGGAGTTGTGCCATAGTAATTGACGCGTCCCCGCCAGTGTAGCATACTAGCCCCTTCAATTTCTTTCGTAAGGAGTCCCATGAAGAGAATCGGATTCGCCATCGCCGGGGGCATGATACTACTGGCATCAACAGCGGTTGCACAAGACGCCAACCCGATTGTGTTTGGCATCTACTATCGCTGCAACCAGGCGCAGGAAGCCGTTGCGGACGAGGTCGTGCAAAACACACTCGGGCCCATAGCGCAAAAACACGTAGATGCGGGAGATCTTACAGGTTGGGCATGGTTCACCCATTCCCAGGGTGGTGCTTGGCGGCGGATATTTGTTACGATAGGCACGGATCTCGGTGTCATGGATTACATCTGGACCGGTGTGTCGAATTCGACTCCGGATCCCGATTTGATTGGGCCAGCGACATTGTCAGCGTACCATTCTTGTGAGAGGTCGCGTGAGGGACGAGCCGACGAGATCTTCGAAGAGGTCCTCGCCCCGTTATATCAGAAGCACATGGACTTGGGGCACGTCGCGTCGTGGGGTTTTTACGCACATCGACTGGGAGGTATATTCCGTCGACTCGAGACGTTCAGCGGAGCCGATCACACGACGCTTTTGAACATGCAAAACGCTATCTACCAAGAAGCGTCGGAAACGAACGCGCTAGCGATGCAAGAGTTCAACCAGATCTGCGGTTGGCACACAGACTACATGTGGGATAACACGACGCAGCAATGACGTGAGATACTGGACGGGTATGTTGTGGCACGTCACTCGCGAGGGTGATGTGCCACGCCGGTTTTAACACACGAGTGAGACGAGCAAAGAAGCGTGGGTCCAATCGTCATCTGTTGGTTTACTGCCGCCTAACACTGTCGTCCATCAGCTGCGGGCGACTCGCCGAGAGTCGCTCGCGCATCTTGGCCGTTTGAACGCGCCCACGGCGCGCACAATCACAATCAGTATTCCTTTGAAACGCAATCAACGGGCACCCCCGCTGAACCGTCTCAACGCGGACAGCCGTAGCGACCCAGTCGTGATAACCGGCCCGCTGCAGCCGCACCGTGTACACGCCGGTCCGATTTTGTGGACCCCACAGCGTCAATGCGTCTGTACTGTCAGTCGAAACCATCTGCAGATCCAGCGTATCCACAAAGGCCCCATCGACCGCGATGCCAAGGGTCGGCCAGGCTGCCGGCTGCTTGGTGATCGCGAAGCGCACTTCGACGGTAAACGCTGGAGCACTCAGCCCCACACACAGCAGACTCTCCGCACACCCGAGCAGGGGGACGCCCGCGACGAGCCACGCGACATATCGAATCTTCATTCGCGCTTCCCTCCGGTACTGGGCCCTCCGCGGGTTCCTCACGGCCGGACGTCCTGGGACTGCACCGCCGGGACACCACCCTTGGCGCCCGCTGCCGCCACCGTTCTCCCCAGAGCTTAAGGGGTTCGGTGGCCTCGAACTCCAGATACCGGATTGATGCCACGAAACGTCGATGCGTTACGTGTCCGGTCGGGTTCGTAGCACCGGAGGATCGTGCCGTTCATTGCACGTGGCATCCGACAGGGCGGTTCGGTCGAACCCCATACACTTCCGGTGTGACGCATTCCGCTCCCGGGACCCATCTGCGTGCTATGCATTCAGTATGCCTCCCGTTGCTGCCTAACACTGTCGTCCATCAGCTGCGGGCGACTGCTGGCCAGTCGCCCGCGCATCTATGCCGTTATTACGAGCCTCCGGCGCGCACAAGTCAACAACATCCTTTGAAACGACAGCACCTCGCACAGCGACACGGGCTCTGCAAATCCCTTCAACGCGACCTTCCCCCGATCCGCAAACGTAAAGGGTTTACCCACTGCAAGCTCTCGCACGACAGTCGTCGCCAAAATCTGATCCGCCCCGGCGTGGCCGCAGACACGGGCGGTGAGGTTCACCGTGGATCCAAACAAACCCTGCCCGTCCGTCACCGGTTCACCCGCACCCAACCCGATACGTACATGGATCGGATGACCGTCCGTTACGGCATTGTGCGCGGCGAACGAGCGTTGAACCGCAACCGCGCAAGCCATCGCCTTCGTCACCGACGAAAAACAAAGTAAGAACCCATCCCCAGCACGATCTATTTCCATTCCACCGTGTGCCTCGACATCCTGCCGGATGATGTCGTGGTGCGTCTGGAGAAGGGCGTACGCGGCGACGTCCCCAATCGTGGCCGTCACATCCGTAAAACCCACCATGTCGGTGAACATGATTGCGCGAAAGGCGGTCTCCCGTATCGGTTCGTGTCCGGCGGGAGTCGTCAACCGACCGAGGAAGGCAGCTACCGTCGCGGGGTCAACTTCCATCACATCGAGCGGGATCAGTCCGTGGGCGTCCCGATGCATCTGGCGGACGGCATCGGCGTTTGGCGCTTCGATGAGGCAAAAGGCCGTGCCTCGTTGCTCATCACACCAGTACGTCATGCAGTTACACGAGTACTTGGACTGAATGGCCAAATCGGCTTGGTGGGCGGCAGCCACGGCCTCTGCGGTCGCATTCGGAACATCATGGCGGTCCATGAAGATTGGCATTGTGAATCATTCCACTCCATGGTCAAATGTCAAGCACTTCCCCGACGTCGATCGCAGCCTAACACTGTCGTCCATCAGCTGCGGGCGACTCCTGAAGATGCCGGCCGCAGCGTAAACGTTACGCGATGGATCCATTCACACAAGATCAATCGCTTCCTTTGAAAACGTGCACGCCCGGCAGTTCTGCATGGACTTGTTAGACGGCATACTCTAGACGAATGGTTCCGTACGTGCCTCGTCCCGCGTCCGGAATAGCAATCGCCCTCAAGGATCTTATCATTCGCAATCAGGCGGACCGCGCAGTACCACGATGGTTTTGCACACCCGGAGGAGCTGACATTCGAGGTTCATTCACGAACTCGTAAGACAACTCTGAGACTGCCTGTGTTAATTAGCAGGCTTGCACCAACGCTCACAGACGTGGAATGATGCACCATTAGCAACACGAGAATCGCGTTCCAAGTCTGCTTGATCTCGCACCGTATCTGAACCGGGTTCTTTGCTTCTGCCGATGAAGATTCGGCCCGGCCCATGCCAGATGCCGGCAAGGCTTGGAACCCCCAGTAATCCCGCTGCGCTTCGCGCAGCGTGCAAGCCAAGTGGCGAGTCGGTTGTCAGCTTCAACGACTTGTTAGGCGGCATGACGAAAGGGTAGCCAACGACTGACCTGCAAGCAGTATTCCTCATAACTTGAACCAAATACCCGCCTCAAATGGGGTTCTTCGTAGATTACGACGAAGAGGTGAAAGAAGGCTGCCATGCAAAATCCGTAAATCGCGATTGGCGGGGCGCTAAACAACAGCGCCCAGCCGAATGTCACTCCCACAACACCCACGTACATTGGATTGCGGGTGTATCTATAGAGACCACGAACAACGAGATGTTTGGGTGGGTCTACGGGTGCCGGTGTCCCGCGCCCGGCTGATGCAAGCGACAGTGCCAGGGACAACGATCGTGAAAAGCAGATTTCTCAAAAACAAGAGCATGGCGCCTCTATGCCGTCTAACACTGTCGTCCATCAGCTGCGGGCGACTGCTGTCCAGTCGCCCGCGCATCTATGCCGGTACATTGCGCCTCCGGCGCACATAAATCAATAACATCCTTTAAAGCGACAGCGCCCGGCAGTCTGCATGGACTTGTTAGGCGCCGCGCTTACGCGATGCGCGATTGAAAGGACACTCCGCAGCGATTGGACACGCACCACAGACCGGTGCGTTGTGCTTACACAACTCCTGCCCATGACGCCGCAACAACTGATGTGCCTTCCAAAGCCAACGATAATCCGCCCGCACTTCGCTCTCGATACCCGATTGGACCCCGCGATACATCGCCGCATAGCTCGTCGCCGCACGACCATACCCTAGCCGTACTAACACCCGCAGGCCGTTGGACTCCAAGGCGAGACCGCGGCGACGTTTTGTAATGAGCAGAATCTTTTCTGCGCCGGGGGCACCGATCATCGGAAATCTAGTCAACGCCCGTTTGGCCTGGACTTCCGGAAGATCCAAGAGCCGAGTCAGGTCGCCACCCCATTCTTCTAATACGATCCGCGCCGATTGCTGCATTCGCTCCGCTCGCTTCACGGCGGCAATGGACCCACCGGCTTTGGCAATCTCAACAAGTTGGAATTTGGGGGCGCTTCTCACCCGTGCTGGTGTGAGCCCCACCTCCGTTTCAAGTCGAGTGAACGCCCGCAAGCGTTTGGCGTCGTCCGCGAGATAGCCAACCTGCTCCCAAAGAATCAGCGCAAACGGGTCCGTAATCACGGGTGGAGACGGCACGCCGTAGTGATGATTCAGAGCGTTGACCAGACGCTGCAAGCGCGAGGGTTGCGACCTGTGGTGACCAGCAGGGGTCACATTCTTACCTCCCGAACGGACGTCCATAAACTGCGTGTGCGCCTAACACTCACCGTCCATCAGCTGCGGGCGACTTGCCGAGAGTCGCTCGCGCATCGTGGCCGTTCCAACGCGCCCGCGGCGCGCACAAATCAATCGCTTCCGTTGAAAACGAGCGCGCCCGCTGGTGCATGGACTTGTTAGACCGCGAACTCTACGAGCCTTCCCTTATTGTTTGTGACACACAAAATCGGAAACGCGTCGAAAAACACTAGGAACCACGCGGTGCATGAT
>JAZDDD010000369.1:0-2015 GCA_036679545.1 Gemmatimonadota bacterium
ACTTATCATCGTTGGGTCGATTGTCTCCTTCATCACCGCCTACGCCGTCGTCGCCTTTCTCATGAACTACATCCGCAAACACGATTTTTCCGCCTTCGGCTGGTACCGCATCGCACTAGGCATCGTTGTAATCGTCTACTTCGCATTCATCGCGGGATAAGCAAACACAACCCTCCGAAAATCTTCACCACAAAGTCACAAAGTTAGGATGAGAAGGCCGGCCTCGCGGAGTAGCATGTTGCTCTCCAGAGGTTAACGGGCTTGCGCCCATAAAGGAGACCGGCCATGAAAGAGCATAGCACGTATATTGGGATGGATTGCGGTGATCGTTATCACCGGGTGGTGGTGTTGGATGGTGATGGGCATGAGGCCGCGCGCATGACGTTGCGCAATGGCTATGAGGATGTGCGCGACGGGTTAACGGAGTTTCCGTCGAGCTTGGTGGCCATTGAAGTGGGCACTCATTCGCGTTGGTTGCAGCGGGCGTTGGAGGAGGCGGGACATACGGTGGTGGTGGCCAATCCGCGCAAGGTGCCGGCGATTACGCGCTCGGCGCAGAAAACGGATTGGCGGGATGCGGAGATGTTGGCGCGGTTGGTGCGTTTCGACCCGAGCCTTTTGTTTCCCATCGTGCATCGGGGGCGGGAAGCGCAATTGGATTTGGCGGTGCTCAAGGCGCGGGACGCGGTGGTGCGTGCGCGCACGATGCTGATTAACACGGTGCGCGGTCTGCTCAAGAGCGAGGGGTTTCGCGCGCGCTCGTGTTCGGCGGATGCGTTTGCGAAGAAAGTGGCGCCGGAGATTCCCAAGGAACTTGCGCCGGCGCTGGCCCCGTTGGTCGAGGAAATTGGCGCGTTGACCGAACGCATTCACGCCTATAATAAGGAAATCTCGGCGATGGCAGCGCGCTACCCGGAAGTGGAACTCTTGCGCCAAGTGACGGGCGTCGGCCCGCTGACGTCGATGGGATTTGTGTTGACCTTGGAGGACCCGCATCGCTTCGCGAGCAGCCGCAAGGTGGGCGCGTATCTTGGCCTGACGCCGCGCAAGGATCAGTCCGGTGACATGGACAAAGAACTGCGAATTACCAAACACGGGGATGAATATCTGCGTCGTTTACTGGTGAGCGCCGCGCAATACATCCTGGGGCCGCTCAACAAAAATGATAGTGCGCTGCGGCAATTTGGCCTGCGCCTGGCCCAAGGAGGCAAACGCGCCAAGAAACGGGCCGTCATCGCCGTGGCCCGCAAATTGGCCGTACTCCTACATCGCCTATGGGTGACGGGCGAAGTGTACGAGGCCTTCCCCGAACACGCCAAGACCGAGGCCGCATAAACCCAACCGCGCAATGAATGAAAGAGCAACCAACGAGGACCTAACCGACCACGCGGACTATCAAAAGCGATTCAATGCCGAGTTTGGGCGACTGCGATTTGTGTCCTGAACTCCACTAACGGGCAGACGTACCCGTGGAAGTTCGACACAGAGCATGCAGCGCCCTTCGACCGGAACCGAACATGCACCGGACTGCAAAAACAGCCCAACAACGAGTGCGGATGGAAGCACGGCAACCGGCAACAACATCGCAAAAAAGGAATGACCGCCAAGTCGGCCAATTGAATTTGACAAAACCTTCTCATGGAAGGACACGAAGCAGAAAATGCCCAATTATCAGCGCGCTACACCATCGCCGACGGCGGCGCGTCGTACCCCAACCGCCGAAGCTTCCGGGCGAAACGAAACGTTCTCATTATCTCAACAACGACATTCGGCAGCAGTAGGTGGAAAACGGCAATGGCTAGCCACCCGAAATATCCAATCGTTGACACCGGAGACGCATAACTCGGAGGAAAAAAGAGGTACGACCATACCAATGGGAGCGATGCAGCGAGTGACGATATTGATAGAAAACCTTGAAGTTGGATGGTGCGCCAGATAGGTATCGTTTCGTCAAAGTGCAATCGCCGTCCCAAGTAAACCCCAACCCACCACACAAACCCAAAGAGGATTGGGAC
>JAZDDD010000037.1:0-3276 GCA_036679545.1 Gemmatimonadota bacterium
CCCCTGTTGGGGTCAAAAATCACGATGCGCCTTTGATCTCTGTCTTCTGGCCTGGTTGTTTGTAGCTGGTGGTTTGTGGCTGGCGGCCGTTGGCTTCTGGATGATGGTGAGCGGCCGTCGCTGCCCGCTACCCGCTGCCAGCTTTTTTTCATGCAGCGTCGGTGTGCGGTTCGAAACGCCCGGTGTCATTTTGGAGGACGTCAATAATCCGGTTTGAAAATCGGCGACGCCGAAGGTACCCGACAGCAAGATGCGTTGCTCTCCACCAGAAACGGACTCCAGCGCGTTTGCCCATGCGTGTCCGGGCTTCATGCTCCTCGACGAGGTCACCGTATGCGCTTTGCCCTGTGTCATCGTTCTTGAAGCATCGACGCAACCAGAGGATGGGTTTCAATCGAGGACCCCCTCTAGTCCTGACCATAGCCCCAGCAAGAGGTGGCGCGACTGCTTTAACGCGCGCAACCCGGCCGGCGCCACTCGGAACGATCGGCGCGGTAACCCGGCACGTTCCGGAGATCCCACCTCGGATCTGTCAGTCACGAAACCCTTTTCTGACAAGCGGTCCAATGTTCGATACACGGCCCCGCGGGTTGGAGGGCGGAGAGTGTGGCGTAGAAGTTCCTCAATCAAAACCGGCGCGGAGGACCAGGGCCCCACGCGAAGCAGGACGAGGAGCACCAAATGTTCGAACTCGCCCAGATGAAAACTCCTTGGCATCGACGCGACTCCTGATTGCATACAAAGACGACATATCTCATAGTAATCTGAGAGACGAGTCAGGCACAAGAGCAGCCGAACGCAAGACCTGGAGAACACGGGTGTTTCCAAAGAGATCTGCGGAAGACGTGGGGTCACGGGTACCGGTGGCGCATTCGCTGTCTATGCTTGCCCCCTCCCCTCAATCCATGCACACTCCATGACTCCACATTTCTCAGCCCGACTCGAGGGTAGCAAAATGAAGAAGTCCTTAGTCGTTGCAGTCGTGTGTGTCGCTTTGGCCACCTCTCATCCCCACAGTGATTTGGCCGCTCAAACGGCGGACGTGAACCAACTTGTCCCCCCTGCCTTTCTAGAGGGTCTCGAGTACCGAAGCCTTGGTCCGTCGAGGGGCGGCCGTGCGACCGCGGTGGCCGGACACGTCGCGCACCCTTCTACGTTTTACATGGGAGCGACGGGTGGTGGTGTTTGGAAGACCACTGACAACGGAGCCAACTGGGCCAATATCTCGGACGGATATTTCACGACCGGTTCGATCGGTGCAATTCGCGTGGCCGACTCGGATCCGGACATCATCTATGTGGGGACCGGTTCGGACGGGATACGGAGCAATGTGATCACCGGGCTGGGTGTTTTTAAGTCGGTCGACGCCGGCGAAACATGGTCTTTCGTTGGTCTGCGGAACACCGGTCAGATCGGTGCCGTGTTGATTCATCCCGACGACGCGGATGTCGTGTACGTTGCCGCCATGGGAAACGTGTTCGCGCCGACACCGGATCGCGGCGTATACCGAACGACAGACGGTGGCGGCACGTGGCAAAACGTTCTGTTTATTTCGGATAGTACGGGCGCGGTCGATCTAGAGTTTGCGCCGGATAATCCGAACGAGATCTACGCCTCAATGTGGCGTGCCGAACGGAAGCCGTGGACCATCATAAGCGGTGCCATGGAAGGCGGCGTTTACAAATCGTCCGACGGTGGTGACACCTGGGACCAATTGACAAACGGCTTGCCCACGGGTCTTCGTGGGAAGAGCGATCTCGCCGTCTCACCGGCTGATCCGAATCGAGTTTATGTGCTCATCGAAGCGGTTGAGCCCGAGGATGGTCTTTATCGTTCAGACGATCGCGGTGCAACCTGGCAGCAAGTCACGAGCTACAATCCAATACTCAACAGACCTTTTTACTACACGGGTGTTGAAGCGGACCCTCACAACGCAGACATCGTGTACGTGAACAATGAAGGGTTTTATAAGTCGACCGATGGCGGTAACACGTTCGAGCGTCGGCCTACGCCGCATGGTGATAACCACGACATTTGGATCAATCCTGACAACCCGCTGATCATGGTGCAGTCCAACGATGGCGGTGCGAATGTCAGTTTGGACGGTGGCGCGACTTGGTCGGGTCAGCACAACCAAGTGACGGCCGAACTGTATCAGGTAAATGTCGACGACCGTTACCCGTATTGGGTTTATGCCGGGCAACAGGACAACACAACGATTCGAGTTCCGAGCCGTCCACCCTTTTCCCACCCCGGTGGGCGTGTCGGCTATTGGGAAGCAATCGGTGGTTGCGAGACGGGTCCCTCGATACCGAAACCGGGTGACGCGTCAATCGTGTATTCGAATTGCAAAGGTCGTTTCGGACGATACAATCATAGAACCGGACAGGAGAAGCACTATTACGTTGGCTTTGGCAACATCTACGGCCACAATACCGGTGATTTGGAATATCGCTTCCAGCGTGTTTCGCCCGTGTACATTTCCCCGCACGACCCCAACGTCGTGTACCACGCCTCGCAATACTTGCATCGTACTACCGACGAAGGTGTCACGTGGGAAACGATCTCGCCTGATCTGACGGCGGCTACCCCGGAGACTCAGGTAGCGTCGGGTTGGCCAATCACACGCGACATTACGGGCGAAGAACATTTCAGCACCCTCTATTCTGTCCAGGAATCTCCAATCCAACAGGGTGTGATCTGGACCGGTGCCAATGACGGTCCGGTACACGTTACGCGTGACGGTGGACGCACGTGGGCTGATGTCACGCCACCTGAGTTAGGTCCATACGGAAGAGTGCAAACAGTCGAACCGTCCCCACACCGTCCAGAAAAGGCCTACATAGCGGTTTTACGCTATCAGCTGGGTGATTTTGAACCACACATTTACAAGACCGAAGATTACGGCGCAAACTGGACACGTTTGACGACCGGTGACAATGGGATCCCGAACCATCATCCCACGCGTGTCGTACGGGAGGACCCGGACCGCGAAGGCTTGCTCTACGCGGGCACCGAGTTTGGAATGTTTGTCTCGTTCGATGACGGGGCGCACTGGCAAGAATTCCAAAAGAATCTGCCTGTCACTCCGGTGACGGACATCAAAATTTTTCGCCAGGACCTCGTGCTCTCTACGATGGGCCGTGGTTTCTGGATCATGGATAACCTGACGCCGCTGCATGAGTTGAACGACCGGGTGATGATGTCGAGCAATCACCTTTTCGAAACACGCGATGCGGTGCGTTGGCGTTACCGGACTGGTAGCTTCGGTCCCAG
>JAZDDD010000370.1:0-4464 GCA_036679545.1 Gemmatimonadota bacterium
CGCGCGTTCTCTTGCAAGGCGGCCTGGCTTTACCGTAATGGCCACCCTGACGTTGGCGTTGGGCATCGGTGCGAATACGGCGATCTTTTCCGTGGTCAACGCCGTGCTCCTGCGACCCTTGCCCTATGAAAATCCCGAGAGACTCGTCATGGTTTGGCGGACTGCGGCTGCGGAGGGTGTGTTAGAGGGTTTTTCGTCCTATCCGGACTTTCGGGATTGGAAAGAACAGGCCACCTCATTTGAAAACCTCGCGGCGTTTTGGAGTTTTGCTAACGGCAATGTGAACCTCACCGGTGGCCTTGAACCGGAGCGTGTACCGGTTGCCCGTGTCATGTCCGACTATTTCGAAACACTCGGCGTCGCTCCGTTGTTAGGCCGCGTATTCTTACCCGAAGAGAATGTCGTCGGCAACCATCGTCGAGCGATTCTGAGCTACGCGTTGTGGCAGCGTCAATTCGGTGCGGACTCCACGATTGTCGGTCGTCCGGTCACGG
Source organism: Gemmatimonadota bacterium (assembly GCA_036679545.1). Lineage (GTDB taxonomy): Bacteria > Gemmatimonadota > Gemmatimonadetes > Gemmatimonadales > GWC2-71-9 > JAZDDC01. The sequence goes on from JAZDDD010000370.1 coordinate 495, forward strand.
TCAACGGCTTTCCGTACACCGTCGTCGGAGTCATGCCGGCGCACTTTCGGCCGTTGAGTACCTTGGCCTTGAAAAACGACGTGACTCTGTGGCGCCCCCTGGCTCCTGATGACAACCAAACGGGAGGAAGGGAATCCCGGAATCTCCGGATTGTCGGGCGTCTTGCGGACGGCGTGACACTGACACAGGCGCAGGCGGAGTTGGACGGAATTGCCGCGTCGCTTGCCGAGATCTATCCCGATACGAATCGCGATTCGGGGGTTCGTATCGTTTCGATCAAGAACCAAGTCCTGCGCGACGTGCGTCAAGTGCTGCTTTTCCTTTTCGGAGCGGTAGGTCTTGTCTTGCTCGGTACGTGTTTCAACGTGGCGAATTTGCTACTAGTCAAAAACGCGAGTGTTCGCATGCAAGTCGCGGTACAACTCGCGCTTGGCGCACCGCCCAGACGGATCGTTGGGAGATTGTTGACTGAAAGCGTGATGCTGGGGGTCTTGGGAGCGACGGCCGGCCTGGCGTTTGCGTGGATCGGTGTAAAGGGTCTAGTCGCGTTGGGGCCGCAAGACTTTCCGCTACTCGGGGACGTGACCATCGACACGACGGTGTTGGGCTTCGCGTCGGTCGTAGCCGTGATGACCGGTCTTGCGTTTGGTTTGCTTCCCGCATGGCGCATGTCGCGGACGGATTTGGCGCTATTTCTTAGACAAGGTGCGGGACAAACCAGCAGCAAGTTCGATCGCAGGCTGACTGGAACACTCGTGACGGCCGAGGTTGCGTTGGCAACCGTTTTACTGATCTCGAGCGGGTTGTTGGTCCGAAGTTTTACAACTCTCCTTCGCAGCGAGCCGGGGTTTGATCCGTCAGGGGTCGTCACGCTCCAGCTCGAACTGCCCATGGCCACAACGTACCCACGTCAAAACGATCGGGATCGGTTCTTCGATGAGTTATTGGAACGGGTGCGCGCACTGCCCGGTGTTCGTGCGTCGGCCATGTCAAGCGGAGCGCCGATGGAAGAACAAACGTCTGATCTCACGTTTTCGATACCGGCGAGACGAGATGATCCATCTCTGAGGGCAGATTTCCGGATGGTGAGCCCCGGTTACTTCTCGTTGCTCGACATCCCCGTCCGGCGGGGCCGCCGGATAGAGGACACTGACAATCGCGTGTCGCCGCCTGTCGTTCTCGTGAGCGAAGGGCTAGCGCGGTTCGTTTGGGGCGAGGAAGATCCCGTCGGGGAATTCATCAGCCTGCCGTTCGGCGCCGACGCAGAGATCGTCGGTGTGGTTGGGGACGTGCGCACCAACGGATTGGACGAAGGTCTCGCACGAACCGTTTACCTACCCGCGGCACAATGGGGGTTCAACTTCATGACGGTTGTGGTGAAGGGGGCAGATCGTCAACTCGACCTGGTGCCCCCTATTCGCGACATCATTCGCGCCATGGATGATCAGTTGCCGATTTACAGTGTCAGGACGCTTGAGGAACTTGTGGGTAGATCGGTCGCACAACAACGATTTCAAACCCTGTTGGTTGGGTCGTTTGCTTTTCTGGCGTTGGCGTTGGCCGTCGTTGGCATATACGGTGTTATTTCTTATGTCGTATCCGATCGGACCAACGAATTGGGGTTGCGAATGGCGTTGGGTGCGACGGCAGGGAACGTCCGGACGTTCGTTCTCGCAATTGGTGTGAAGTACGCCGCGATGGGAGTTGTCATCGGTGGGCTCATGGCGGCGGGACTCAAGAGCGTGACCTCGCAGTTTCTACATGGTGTCAGCCCGTTCGATTTCACCACGTTTTTCGTCATGCCACTCATCCTCGTCGGTGCCGCCATCATGGCCGCGTATCTACCTGCCCGGCGGGCGACAAGGTTAGATCCGTTGCGCGCCCTCAAGTCCGATTAGACGCGCAGGATGACGTCATCATCGATTCAACTCGGGCGGGCGATTACCAGAATCCCGGGTTAACCGACCTAGGTTGCCCTTCCGGAAGGCTTCTGCCATCGCCAACGGCACCGCGGCCTCCGCTTCTACCACTTTCGCCTTCATCTCTTGCACCCGCGCCACCATCTCCTGTTCAACCGCCACTGCCATGGCCCGGCGCTCCTCTGCCTTGGCCTGCGCGATGCGCTTATCTGCCTCGGCTTGATCCGTCTGTAGCTCGGCGCCGATGTTCCTTCCAACATCTACGTCGGCAATGTCAATAGAGAGGATCTCGTAGGCCGTTCCGGCGTCCAGACCCTTTGACAGGACGGTCTCGGAGATCCCCTGTGGGTTTTCGAGCACCGCTTTGTGTGAGGTGGACGATCCAATCGTGGACACGATGCCTTCCCCCACGCGGGCCAGGATAGTGTCTTCTCCGGCCCCACCCACAAGACGCTGAATATTTGCGCGCACGGTCACTCGTGCCGTGGCGATCATTTGAATTCCATCTTTGGCCATTGCGGCGACCTTCGGGGTCTCGATCACTTTCGGGTTGACGGACACCTGCACCGCTTCCAACACATCGCGGCCGGCGAGGTCGATTGCCGCGGCCTGCCCAAATGAGAGGTCGATGCCCGCTTTGTCCGCCGAGATCAACGCCTGCACCACGCGGTTCACGTTGCCCCCGGCCAAATAGTGCGCTTCGAGGTGTCCCAGATCCAACGAGAGTCCCGCTTTGGTCGCATTGATTTGCGGCTCGACGATGATGTGCGGTGGAACTTTTCGCAGTCGCATGCCCACCAGCGTTACCAAACTCACCTTCACCCCGGCGGCTAACGCTGCAATCCACAGCCGCACTGGGACGTAGCTGAGCAACAACCACAAGAAGATGAGGCCGACGACCCCTGCCGCAATCATCGGTATGCCGATTAGCTCGATCAGGTCCATTGGACGCCCTCCATGCCGGTGGCGGGACGCTTTTTGACAACATCGGCAATTTGATCGACGCCCTTATTGCGTTGCGTGCGGACGTCTAGATGGAAGTCCGATTCTTTCGCGATGACCGTGTCCATTCTCCCCCTTTTGCCAGGTCACTCGCCGATGACGGCGAGCACCTCGGTTTCCTCGATGATGACGTATTTCTCGTTGTCCACGGTGACCTCTGTACCGTCGTATTTGCCGAACAGGACCGTCTGACCAACCGTCAGCTCCATGGGAATACGTTCGCCTTTTACGTACCGGCCCGGCCCCACGGCCACAACTTCGCCCTGCTGCGGCGTGTCTTTCGCTAACGCAGGAATGTGTAACCCGCCACGTGTTTGTTCCGGTTCCTTGATGGGCCGTAGCGCAATCCGATTGGCCAATGGCCGCAGCGTAACCGTCTGTTTGGATATCGTACCTGTCGTCATACCGTCAGACTCTCCTGTGCAAGTGCGTAATCTAAGGTCGTCACACCCACGCGGTCACCCCGCAGGACGAGAACGTCCGGTAGTCCAAAGCTTCGATTGACTACCCGGGGTGCTCAGCAGCGGTATCAAGGCGAGAACGGCCCGGCGGGATGGGAGTGGGTAAGACCGAAGCGTATGGTTCTGAATCAATCCCTTGCGCAATCGTGCGAAAGGTTCGCCTGACGGAAATGATGGCAGTGGGGCGGCTAACCGAGTAAACTGGGAATACTCGCCCGAGTGGTGTAAGGGACTTAAAACCGTGGCTGGCAACTTGGTGTCTCCGCCCGCGGCGCATGAACCACAATCGCAGGAGTCTTTAGTGCCGCCACGCACACAATCGATTGGAGAAGAGATAGCGAACAGCATAAGCCACGGCGTGGGCTTTGTTGCGGTTTTAGCTGCCACGCCTTTCCTTGTGCTGGCCGCGCGGCCTTACGGCGCAGCGAGTATTGTTGGTGTCAGCATATTCGCGGCGACCATGGCCGCCCTTTACCTCGCGTCCACTCTCTATCACGCCTTGCCCAGCGCGCGAGCGAAACACGTGTTTCGTGTACTCGATCATGGGGCGATTTTCCTGTTAATCGCAGGTACCTACACACCATTTAC
>JAZDDD010000371.1:0-2220 GCA_036679545.1 Gemmatimonadota bacterium
GATCGGCGCAGGCCAAATGAGCCGAGTGGATGCTTCATTCCTTGCGGTGCACAAGGCCCGTCAAGCTGGACACGACCCCACTGGCTCCGTCTTGGCGTCCGATGCTTTCTTCCCTTTTGCCGACGGCGTCGAGGAAGCTGCCAAGGCAGGTGTGGCAGCGATAATTCAGCCTGGCGGATCGAAGAGAGACCCGGAGGTCGTGGAAGCTGCGAATGCGGCGGGGATTGTCATGGTGATGACCGGAGCGCGGCAGTTTCGCCACTAGGTCTTGGTGTTCACAAGACTAACCAACGGCTTCGTCCCTACCCCACCTCAACCCGACGATCCCAAGCCCTCCAAGGAACGCCAAGTTTGGCATGAGAAGCGGTGCAAAAATGGGCGCACCATAGACGAAGTTGTCCCAGGCAGAGACCGACGAACCGTCTAAGTTGCGCGAAAGATGAAAGACAAAACCTGCTAGTCCCACCAATACGCTCACGCCGAGTATAACGAGCGTTGATATCTGCAATGATCGGTTTCGCGCGTCCAACATCGTAACACCTAAAAACGCCATGCCATACGCGCTGGTCACCACCGGTACCCATTCCGTCCAATAAAAGAAGCCGTTTTGCGCATGGTCGAGAACAGCAAGTACGAACAGGCCAATGAACCCACCGAAGGTGAGAAACACGACCCACCGAGCCCAATCGAGCGATTCACGAACGACCATACGATTCAACATGAGGAGGAACCCGACACCAGCATACGCCAGCGGTGCGGCCAAAGGCGCTGTGTAGACCATACTTCTCAAGCTGACATTCTGAAAAAACTGCCCGTCTAAATGAAGAAACAGCCCTACCACGCCAACGAGGACCGCGAACGCTCCAACGACCATTCCTGGCGTTCTGGGCGTCCACGTCGCACTCGAACGCATTGACGACACTAACTCGCCTAACAAAACAAACGTGGCGAGTATGGAAAAGACGAGGGGAATCCACTCGGCCGGGTGGCTAAATGCGTTTACCGCGTGTGCGATGTAGATGTCGAAACCGAGAAACGCGATGTTTCCCAGCGCGAATATCTCCACCAACAAAGAGAGGTTCAACCGTCGCTTTGTCATGGGGACTTCTATCGGTTTGCTCGTAACTGTTCAGCCATCTCTTCCATCTCTACCATCTTGGCGAGCAGCTCGTAGTTGCCGTGCCACTGGACAAAGTCTGCTCCACCCATGAAAGCCCCGTGCTTGGCTGTCCGTCCGAAATAGTGCCAGAGATCGAAATGGACGAATTCAATGGGCTCGTCAAACGGCGCAGGTGTCAGCAGTCCTTCTTGACGGAGTTCGGTCATGAGTTCCATGGCGGCAGCGACTTTTTCATTCGTCGAAGCGATGACAGTCTCGGCCTCCTGGTAGACTGATTCGATGGATGGACGCGCGTGGCATTTGGCGCACAAATCTTTCATTTCGGCTTGTCCGCGAACGTACGAGGGCCGACGCTCCGAGATAGGCGCGAAGAGCCAATATGACAATCGCTCCGTCACGTCGTGCGTGAACTTCATGCCGTCCAAACCACTCATGTGACAGGTAGCACACGTGGGAACAGACATGTCCGCCGTCGTCAGAACACTCGGATCAGCATGTAAGTTCATCGTTGATTTTTGCGCGGCGAATAGAACGCCGTGCTTGGATTCATTATAAATTTCCAGCTGGGAATGATCGGGTCCCATATGGCACTGACCACATGTCTGGGGTTCACGTGCCAGCGCCATGGACGTGGAATGACGAGAATGGCATTCGGTACAGCTCCCGATGGACCCATCGTCGTTCGGTGCGCCGATTTTGTGACATCCCATACAACCTGACTCGATGGCCCCGGCACCTTCCAAGCGTGCGAGTTCGTTGGGTGGCCGTTGGACAGCACCGGGGTGGTACTCTTCCGCAAACGTAATCTGTTCATCTGTCAAACCCACACTGCCGTTCACGGCCGCCCAAGCCGGCGCACCATGGCGGCTCCGAACGAATTGATCGTATTGAGTGGTGTGACACTGTGCGCAATTCTTGGCGGTGGGTGCCTCGGATATGACGAAACCGCGATGGTCGATACCTGTTTGTCCGTCGGCAGGTTGATGACAGCTCAGACAGGTTGTCCCGACTTGGGCATGCCTGCTGCCTTCGTACTGATGGACGATGGCGGCAGTTTCCTGACGGTGACACTGTGCGCACCGGCCTGTGGCGCGAACGGA
>JAZDDD010000372.1:0-11688 GCA_036679545.1 Gemmatimonadota bacterium
TTGGTTTTTTGTCAGCGAAGACGACCAAACACCAACGGCGACAAGTCCGGCCGTCAAAAGCGCAGACCCAAAATACTGGGCCACCACGACTCCGACATGCATATCCGCACCGAGCGATAAACCCAACGGGATGGCAAGGGTCAGGCCGATCGCGGTCCAAACAAAGAGAACCTGTCCCAGGTATTTGCCGAGCAGATACTGCAATTCGGTGAGGGGATGACTGAGCACGACCTCCACGGTGCCGTTTCGCACGTCTTCGGCAAGCGACCGCATGGTAACCGCCGGTATGAAGAACAAGAGGAGCCAAGGCATCAGGTCCAACATTGGCCGCAACGACGCGACGTTGAACAAGAACGCCTGGCGAAAGAACAGAAAGTTGTTAACGCTTAGGAAAACGATCAGTAGGATATAGCCCGTCGGTTGATCGAACAGGGCTTTGAGTTCGCGCAGCGCTACAGTCCATGTCGCCTTCAATTTTCACCTTCCGCACCGTTGCCGACGTTCTCGGGAGATCCGGTGAGTTGCAGGAATAGCTCTTCGAGACTCTGGGTTTCGCGATGCAGCTCGTAGAGTGTCCAACCCTGTTTCGCTGCTTCGGCAAAGATGGCGGGTCGCGGGTCGGACCCACTCTCAGACGTCACGGTCGCTCCAACCCGCCCACCTTCTGCAGGCGCCGCCGACACCGACGCCACCCCGGCGACCGCCTTGAGACTTTCCAACACGTCGGCGCCTTCAGCCTCCACCCGAATTTGAGACGCGCCTGACGCCTGCGCCACCAGGTCATCAACCCGACCGTCCGCGACAAGGCCACCGCGACTGATAATCAGGAGCCGTGAGCATGTGTTTTGGACTTCGGGCAAAACATGTGTTGACAGAATCACGGTTCGAGCTTGACCAAGGTCGGCGATCAAACGTCGAATCTCCACTCGTTGATTAGGATCCAAACCCTCCGTGGGCTCGTCGAGCACCAACAGGTCAGGTCGGTGCAGGATGGCCTGTGCCAACCCAACACGCTGTCGAAACCCCTTCGACAATTCCTCGATCGGCCGGTAGTACACCTCCTGGATTCCTGTTGCGACCACGGCCTCATCGATGGCGTGTTTGGCGGGAGCACCAACAATCTCGCGCAGCCGTGCGACAAACTCGAGATACTCGAAGACAAGCATGTCGGTGTACAGCGGGTTGTTTTCGGGCAAGTATCCGATCCGTCGTTTTGCTTCCACCGACCCCGAGGACAACGGTTGCCCATCCATCGTGATGCTACCCGAGTCGGGTTCCAGGTACTGCGTAATCATTCTCATCGTGGTCGACTTCCCAGCCCCGTTGGGTCCCAAGAAACCCACCACCTGGCCACGATCGATATCGAATGACACGCCGTCCACGGCGGTCACATCGTGGAACGACTTTGAAACATTCTCTAACCTAAGAAGTGACATAACTCCGTCCGGGTTGATCTGACGTTGAGGCGGGAAATCTTACGAGGCCCCCTCGCAGTTCTCAAGGGTGCCCTTCCAGTTTTGTCTTGCACTAACCGATACGTCCATATACTTTGCAACATAAAGTGCTTTGAGTCGATACATAATCTGACAACCAGGTGGCCATGCCAACGAGCGACGATCGCCAAATCGCTGAAGACACACTGAGCTACATCAGGCAGACGATGGAAACCGCGTCAACCTTCACCGCCGTGTCCGGGTGGGGCCTGGTGGCGGTCGGTGGCGTGGGTCTCGTCGCGGCCTGGCTGGCCTACGCCACTGGCGAAGCTGCGCCATTAAATGTTTGGCTACCCGCCGCGTTTGTGGCGCTCGCCTGTTCTGCCACCGCCAATGCAATAAAAGCGCGAAGACTCGAGGTTCCACTTTGGTCCGGGTCGTTTCGGAAAATGGTGTGGGGACTGGTACCGGCGCTGATCGCGGGAGCTTTGTTGACCCAAGCATTGGCCGCCCAAGATGCCCAACTCCTCATACCGGGAACGTGGCTTGCTGTATACGGGGCAGGCGTCGCGGCCAGCGGCATGTTTTCGGTGCGTGCGCTGCGTTGGATGGGATTGGTGATGCTGGGATTCGGAGCGGTCGCTTTGGTGCAGCCAAGCAATGGATTGGTTCTGCTCGCCATCGGTTTTGGTGGTGCTCACGTCCTTTTCGGGGCCTACATCGTACATCGTTATGGCGGTTGATGCGGGGGAGGGTGTCGATCAACTGATCCATGAGCGCAAACGACTCGGCATTGTCTCGGCGTTGGCGGCCAATAGCTCGCTCACGTTTGGGGAGTTGAAGGAGATCCTCGGAATGTCCGACGGCAACCTGAGTGTACATGCCCGAAAACTGGAGAACGCCGAGTATGTCAAAGTGACCAAGGGTTTTTTGGACAGAAAGCCACGGACGGAATACGAATTGACACCACGTGGCCGAAAAGCACTCGAAAGTTATTTGATCGAGATGGAAGCCATCCTGGGCAAGGCCCGGGACGCCTTAGGACGGGGAGGTTAGGAGTGCATGTAGCGATCATCATGGATGGCAATGGGCGGTGGGCACAGCAGCGGGGTTTGCCACGTTGGAAAGGTCACCAAGAGGGTGTTGAGAGTTTGCGCACCGTAGTGCGAGCCGCGCCGAGCCATGGGATCCGGATATTGACCCTGTACGCCTTCTCATCCGACAATTGGAAACGACCCATCACTGAGGTCCGCAAGTTATTCCAGCTACTACGAGATTATTGTTCTCGCGAACGACAGGAACTTCAAGCACGGGACATCCGCATTACCGCAATCGGCCGACGTGATAGAATTCCCCGACCGGTCATTCGCGAACTCGAACGTTTGGAGAACGCCACCAGCCACTGTCAGACCCTCCACCTTCGATTGGCACTCGACTACAGCTCACGAGCCATGATCACATCGGCCGCGCGGGAGTTAGTTGCGCGCGCTGTACGCAACGGTGCAGACCCGTCCGTGGTTGATCCTGACGAACTGCACACGCTAATCACGACGGGCGTGAAGGACCCGGATCTCTTGATCAGAACCGCGGGTGAGCGGCGTCTATCAGATTTCCTCTTGTGGGAACTGTCCTACGCGGAACTACACTTCACTGACACTCCGTGGCCCGACTTCCGTGAACACGAGCTTGGTTTAGCCATTCGTGACTTCCAGACTCGGGAGAGACGTTTCGGGGGCGTGGCGCCTGGCCGCAGACGCGACCAACAACGGAGCCGGCTTGTCGGATGATACCGTCCATTGAGGCACGGCAGAACCAATGGTTCCGGTAGGTGGTATGTTTTCGTAACCTTCGGAACTCGATTGGCCCACACGACGTTTCCATTCATGACAGGAAGAACACGATCGATGTCAATGGCATCGCACGAAAACGCCCGCGAGTCACCTTTTACGGCGCTCCTTGAGGGGATACTCGACCCAGCATACCGGACGGCGTATCACCTGACTAACAACAAGGACGACGCGGAAGAGTTGGTGCAGGAAGCATCTTTGGCCGCATACCGAGCGTTTCACCGCTTCGAACAGGGGACAAACTTTAAGGCGTGGTTTCTTACTATTCTCCGCAACCGTTTCATCTCCGACTACCGCAAGCAAAAGAGACGGCCAGCGGTTGTTGAACTCGACGAAGTATCAGACGAATTCATGTGGAATGTTGTCAGCCACCAAATCGATTCGGGTGAGTCCGCTGATCCAGCACGATACATCGTGGATCGGCTTGACACCGAGCAAGTCATAAGCGCATTGGCCGCACTACCGGATGAATTTCGCGAGGTTTGCACGTTGTACTTCACACAAGACCTCCAATACCAGGAGATCTCAGATATTCTCGACGTGCCGATAGGCACGGTCAGGTCGCGCATACACCGTGGACGGCGGTTGCTCAAACAGCGGTTATGGAGACTTGCAGAGGACCGCGGACTGCTGACCGGTTAACCAACGCAGTGAGACCAACACGATGAACAACGACGACTGTCTTTCTTGTGAAGAAGCCTTGCAACGGCTTGACGATTATGTTGATCGTGAATTGAGTTCGACGGATGTCGAAGAGATCAAAGGACATTTAGACGCGTGCAATGATTGCTCGCAACACTTCACATTCGAACAACGAATAGTCGAAGAGGTACGGACCAAGTTGGTACGGTTGGACATTCCGAATGACCTGCGCCAAAAAGTCCTGTCGCGCTTGGCAGGTGAATCACATTCTTCGGACACAACCCGGAACACTTAACAGGCCATCAGTCCTTCCCCCTGAACTCTGAAATCTGGCGGCGGTCCTTTTTCGTGGGGCGGCCTTTGGTGGGTTTGAACGCCGCCGTCGCAGCCCGGTGCTGCTCCTGCAATCGTTTCCTTGCTGCCAAACTTTCAACCGACTCGCTGTACAGCACCGCGGCTTCCGCTGCTGAACGTCGGTGTTCCGAAAGCTCAACCACCGCGATCATCGATTCGTACGGACCTTTGCGAATCCGAATCCGATCGCCTACGCGGACCGGTTTCCCTCTCTTCACACGGGATCCATTGACCTGCACCTTGCCTCCATCAATGGCGTCGGCGGCAAGTGAACGGGTCTTGAAAAACCGTGCAGCCCACAGCCACTTATCCAGACGAACCCCAGTCTCGGTCATCACGGAACTTACTCAAAACGGACACGTATGACCCCATGTCCATGACCTGGCAGTTATTCTAAATCTACCGGACAACTCTTGGAGACACCGTGAAACTCATGAGAATAGGATTGTCGCTCATCGTAGCGATGACGTTCATTCAACCAATAGATACTGCGGCTCAACTGAATACAGGATGGACGGAACCGTCCGCGTTGCGAACGATTGGTTTCGAGAGGCAACAGGAACGACGATTCGGCGAAAAGAGCCCCGCACTTGCCGGACTTCTCAGTTTTCTCATCGTTCCCGGCGCAGGTTCTTTCTACGGTGGGAACTCCGGTCACGGTGTCCGGCACCTCGTCATCGCCGGCGCCACTATTATCGGTGCCGTGGCCGGGTTCAGCGCCGCGTGCGATGGTGATTTTGAACTCTGTAACGAGGACGATGCCGGGTTCGCCGTCGGCACCCTCTCCTTGGTGGCCTATGTGGTCAACTGGGTTTGGGGCGGGGTGACCGCCATTGGCGACGCCAACGCGTACAATCGGGACCTGCGTGCATCCGCGCTCAGATTCTCACCTAGTGTGGTCCGGTTAGCCGGGGAGAAAAACACAGCTGGTTTACTTGGCTCGACCCGGGTACGTACCGGCATCCGAATAATGCAAGTGACGTTCTGAGGAGCCATGGAGGCGAGAAAACACTCAACACTCAACACTCAACACTCAACGCTCAGCATCAACACTCAGCATCAACACTCAACTTTCAAGGATCCTACCCCTGAACGTGGAGTGTTGAGTTTTTCCCGTCCTTGGTGGTCAAAAAAGAATAAAGGCAACTCGTTTCGGCGACGCGCTTGCTATTAACGATAGTTTCCAAACTGCAACTCTACGCCGTAATCTTGCTCCCGCAGGAACACCATTACCTCTTGCAATGCGTCTTTGGATGGACTCGAGACCCGAAGTTGGTCCCCTTGGATAGCAACCTGGACCTTCTTCATCTTCTGATCTTTCACATCTTTGACGATGGCACGCCCAGTCTCGGTGGGGATCCCTTGTTTTAGCGACACTTGTTTGCGAATCCTGCTACCACCTGCGGGTTCGTCATCGCCGACCTCGAGATTCTTGACCGGAACCTTGCGACGGACAAACTTGCCGTGCAGGACATCAAACAACGCTTTCATACGGAATTCGTCATCCGCTTCCAGCTTCAACAAACCACCGGTCCGATCGAAGTCAATCGTACATGTCGCGCCTTTGAAATCGTAACGTTGCGTGACTTCCTTCATCGTTTGATTGATAGCGTTATCGACTTCCTGAAGGTCTACACCGGTGGTGACATCAAAAGAAGAGTTCGCCATTCAGTTCTCTATTGGGTTCGTACGCCAAAAAGTTATGCCACCCGCTTGTTTGCCAACATCGATGGCGTCCACACGCTGGATGGTTTGCAGGTCGATGGCTTCGACCGTACCGGGTTCGCCGCCAATCCCTTCCACCGTAACAAAAGCAAACCGGCTATCGGGGGAGACAATAACGCCGTGTGTGACCCGACGGGTGTTTTCAATCAGTCCCATCCGTTCGCCAGAGACGAGGTCCCACACCGAGACCGCGCCGGCGCCTTTTTGCGTCACCACGAGCTTAGAACCATCGGGTGTCACGGCCGCATTGTAAGGCGCACCCGGCACATCAAATCGCCGCGTGATCTGGAACCGTTCCGCATCGACCTCCAGGACTTCGTTACCCTTGTTGCACGCCACATACACGCGGGATCCATCCGGAGTCGGCGCCGCCCACGTGGGAGAACACACCTGCGAGTCCCCACCCAACATCCCACCCGTTCGCGTAGACATGTCAGCCGTGCCATGCCTAACACCGTCACCTACGAGTGTGCCGGTTCGCAGATCTAATCGCCGAGACACGCCCAGCGTTACAACATCAATTTCAACGAGCTGGTCATCCATCATGCACGTCGAGTAGTGTTTCAGACCATCGGGACTAAAGCGAGATCCATGTGGCATGGTACACGTTTCGGTTCTCGCTATCTCCGTCATTGATTCGAGATCAACCACCGAGACGGAACTCGGCACCATATCGCCGTGAAAGTCAGAATTAACCGCCAACGCCAGTCCGCCAAATGACGGCACAGCAACCGTGGACGGAAACATCCCGAGTTCAACTGTTGCCACGACTGTGTCAACGCCTGTCTCGTATTTCAGGAGATAACCGAACGGGAATCCGTGACCGAGCGTGAGGTACCAATGTTCGCCGTCGGGATCCATGAAGATGCCATGGGGCGCCTCCATTTCCGCCGGGAGGTTGCCAACGTTGATGATCTTTTCCCGCGACAATCCGCGTACCACGTCGAAACGAACGACCGTCACTTGGTCTTCAGATTCCGATGCCACATAAAATAGATACGCCCGGTCTTTATCCTGCCCATACAAATGACTCGGCGTCAACACGCCGAGCCACGTGAAGGTTGCGACAAGCAGAGAAAAGCGATTAGTCACGGGGTAAGGACTTGCGTACGAGGGTGAATCTTCACGGCCCACAAACCACTGTTATGTTCGGCAAAGAACAAATTGCCCTTGTAAGGCTGACCACCCCAGGTGAACGGGGCGTTGGCACGAAACCCTTCGGGATCAAATGCCATGTAGTGGGCCACCTCCCGACCCTGCCGGTAGAGATTTCCTTTGAGTTCCCCTGAGATATCCACGGCACGCATTCCGCCGTTGTAATACGCGGCGTACAGAACGTCATCCTCGATCCACAGATTGTGCGAACCCGCCTCCGGGACATCGTACCGCGCAACTTCTTCAGGGTTTTCCGGGTCCGTCATATCGACTATGTGAAAGAACCCCGCCATTGCTTCCGGTGAACCTTCGCGTTCACCACCCGGTACAGAGCGACCGATTTCGTCACCCATGAAGATATAAAAACGCCCGGTTGGACTTTCGTAGGGAAACGCCGCGTGTGTACGACCACCCGAATCTCGGTACCGCGCAATTTCCACTGGATTGGATGGGCTGCCACCCCACCGACCATTCCCTACATCAATCATCACTACGCCATCACCCCAGTTGGACGTGTAGGCAATCCCATTGACGATCCAAATGTCATGGATCCCGTGACCAGGTGTATCCAACTCAAACCGGCCCACACGATGTGGGTTCGTTGGATCCTCGATACTGATCACATCGAAGCGACGACCATTGTTAACAGCGTACACATGGTTCTGATAAACGAAAACGTTGTGCACGCCGCCTGTCAGTTCGTCATCGTAATGTGAGAGGGTTTGAACGTTACGCGGGTTCGTCACGTCGAGAATAACGATGCCGTTGCGACGGTTTGAGGCACCCTCACGCGAAATAACCGCAATGCGTCCGTCCTCGGATATCTTGACGTCGTTAACCGTACGCGCATCAACCACAACGCTGTCAACGAGCGCGGGGCTCGACGGCTCGGTCACATCCCAGAAGTACGCCGCGCCGTGCGCGCCCCATGTACCTGTCACTGCGTAGTCGCGACCATCGACACCCTCCCAGATCCACAGATCAGACGTTGGGACATTACTCACTTGACCCTGGCCGACGTATTCAATCCGTCTCGACGCATCACGGTTCGTCACACGGACGGTGTGCTGCGCCACGTTCCCGGGAGCAACCGCGAGGACCGTGTAGTCTCCAGCCTTCTCGGCAACGAATCGACCCCTTTGATCAACTTCGGCCGTGGCCGACTGGGTGATTGCAGAATCGTCCGGACTGGCGATGAGACTGAACGTGACGGGCGCGTCTTCGATACGTTGGCCACGTGCGTCCAACGCGGTAGCCTCAAAACGAATGACATCCCCGGTGCGGACGGAGTCTTGTGAGGCCGAGAGCGTGATCGTTCGAATCGGGTTGGCGACAACACGGTACTGATGGGATGTTGACACGTCTCCCGCGGTGGCGGTGATCGTCACGTCACCTTCCCGGTGTGCCGTCACTACACCAAAACGGTTCACCGAGGCTATCGACGGATCGTCAGTGGCCCATCGTGGTGGGAGATCGGTGCGCACGTCACCGGTGATGTCTAACACCTTGGCCCTGTGTCGGACGGAGGCACCGACAAAGAAGCGTTCGCCAAGCGGTGTCACCTCGACAGTGGCGAGCGCCGGAAACTCAACCATGACCGGAATCGAAGCACGAACATCTCGAGCGGTGAGCACTCGGACACTGAGGGTATATTCTCCGCCACGGTGCGCTACAACCGTTCCCGCTCCCCGGTCAACCTCTAGTCGACGGCGGGAGCTGGAAAAGAAAGTCAACGGAACGTCCATTGGGTTGCCGGCCTCGTCAAACACGGTGGCGGTCACAACGACGGTATCACCGACATCCAGCGAGAGGGACGCCGGGTTGATTTCCAGCCGTGTTGGCGTCTGAGCGGAGCCCGCTGTTGGCAGTCCGAACCCGAACAGGATAAGCAACCCGAGACATGTTTTTGCACCAACCATGTTTGTAACCTCGAAACCGATGTGAGAAACGTGCACGTTCAACACTCAATGCTCAACGATCAAAGTCTACTCGTATGACACCGGGTGGTTGGTCTCTTGCCCACCCAACGGTGTGATCTCCGACCTAGCCCAAAACCTATCGGGCCGGGCATCCTTCTTCCAGCCGAATCGGCGTGAAAAGCCATCTCCCGAGTCCAAAATCATGTATCTTCGCCCAATGAAACTGTTGGTCCTTTCGATCTCCGTCGCCATCCTAGGCTGTTCACAGACGGAAACCCCTGCGCCTGATGTTATGATAACCAACCACATTTTACCGCCGACGGACGCTCCCTCCTCTACACATCGCAACGCAACGGTCAAACCGACATTTACCGATACGATTTGACTGAGAAGACCACCACACCAATGGCGGTCACTCCAGAGGGGGAATATTCCGCGACCTCGATGCCCAACGGAAACGGATATTCCGTTATCCGGCAAGATTCTGACTCACTGCAACGAATCTGGGCGTTCGATGCCGACGGGTCCAATCCCCGGGTCATCCTCAAAGAAATCCACCCGGTTGGTTATCACGCCTGGGGGGACGAGCATACCATTGCAATGTTCGTTTTGGGCGAGCCCGTCACACTCCAGGTTGCCGACACACAAACAGGCATGGTCGAGACAATCGAAACAAACATCGGCCGCTCGTTACATCAGATCCCGGGAAAACATGCCGTAAGTTTTGTACACAAAGAGACCGAGGACCGTTGGGTCATCAAGGCGTTAGACCTCGAGACAAACACCATCGAGGTCTTGACCGAGACACGTCCGGGAGCAGAAGACTACGCCTGGACCCCCGACGGCAAGATCGTCATGGGCGAGGGTGCCTCCCTGTACGCGTGGTCTGCAGAGACGGGCTGGTCAGAATTGGCGGATCTCTCTGTTGGAGGCGTCAATCAGATTACCCGGTTGGACATCGATCCGAGCGGTTCACAAATCGCGCTTGTGATTCAATAGACCCGTCCTACTCAACGGTGCATGAAAGAGGCATGCTCAACGAGCGTGTCTCTTTTTTCTTGACAATACGTTCTACAGATGTAGTATTACTAGTGTCGTTCTTAGGAGACGCTTGTGGCCCAATCATCTGATACAACCGGGTTGACCGAACTTCAGCTCGAACTTCTCGATGTTTTGTGGAGTCGAAGAGAAGCAACGGTGACCGAGGTGAGAAGTGCCTTACAGAATCGCCGTGATCTCGCCGCGACAACGATCGCCACGTTGCTTTCGCGATTGGAAAAGAGAGGTGTCGTCACGCACCGTGTTGCGGGACGGCAATATGTGTATCGCCCTGCCGTTTCGGTGGCGGAAGTCCGGCAATCCATGGTCGCTGCTTTGACGACCCGATTGTTCAAGGGGGACATCACACAGTTGGTGAACCATTTGATAACCGAAACGGAGATCTCGCCCGGCGATCTCGCACGTGTCCGGGCACTGATTGCGAAAAAGGGAAA
Organism: Gemmatimonadota bacterium; assembly: GCA_036679545.1. GTDB lineage: Bacteria > Gemmatimonadota > Gemmatimonadetes > Gemmatimonadales > GWC2-71-9 > JAZDDC01. Next base: position 10,569 of record JAZDDD010000372.1, read on the forward strand.
GTCACTTGAGGAGGGGGCATGACGGACCACCCTGTTATCGAACAGGTCATCGCTTGGCTATTGACGTACGCCGTTCACAGCACACTGCTGATAGCGCTTGCATCATTGGTGGCCGGACGCCAATCCAAACACCCGCCACCGCATACAACCAGCCAACCACACCCACGGATTGGCGAATCGTGTTACTGGCGACGTGGATCCTCGGCACAACGATCGGTTTGGTTCGGTTGAGAGTCGCCCGCGTGAGGTTGCAACGTATCCTTGCCGCGCGTAGCGTCGTCATAGAACTACCGTTACTGACTGCGTTAACCGAGCTACGACATCGCGCACGTATCAGTCGGCAAGTGCATCTTACTCAGTCGGAGAAATTACCGGCCGCGGTGGCGCTTCGTGATGAGATTTGCATGCCAGCGCGTGTGTTTTCGGAACTCTCCCTCGAACATCGTAAAGCGATGATGGCCCACGAAGTGGCGCACATCGCGCGACGGGACAATGCGTGGCTCACGGTATCGCTCGTCATCGAGCGTGTGTTCTTTTTTCAACCGTTCAACCGAATTGCCCGCCAACAGTTACACGAGATTGCGGAATTCTTGTGTGATGACTGGGCTGTTCATTACACCGGGCATCAGCTGACGTTTGCGGAGTGTCTAGCAGAAGTCGCCGCATGGGTTTTACCAGGAAACCCCATCCCGGCCACCGTACCAAGTTTCGCGCATCAACGTTCGCAACTCGTGCGGCGTGTGGAGCGCGTGTTGGCACCACGCCCGGCGACCGAATGGGGCCGCGGACGCGTTCGCGCGGTAGCCGCGACACTCGGTCTGTTGGTCTTTGGCCTGTCTGCACCAGGATTCGCGATCGTAGATGCAATACCGGAACGCTCAGACGAACCGGTCGACGAATCATTCGTGACACCGTTGCCAGTCTCACGCGAAGACCTGGTGCAGTCTTCGGCGGTTATCTCGGCGCCGACAATCGTTTCTCAACCCGTCGCCCTAGCAGGCCCGTTGGTCGTGGACCCGATAGTTGGAGAGCCGGTTCTTGCCTCAGCAAGCGTGAAACAGGACACAATAGACGCCAGGATAGTCCGCTCACTCGTCAACGCACTGAACGATTCCGACGC
>JAZDDD010000373.1:0-4428 GCA_036679545.1 Gemmatimonadota bacterium
GAGGACTTCGCAAAAATGGCAACGAAGTTCATCGAACTCGCCGAGGCTATGCCGGCCGACAAGTATTCCTGGCAACCCATGGACGATGTGCGCACCGTGAGCCAGGTCTTCATGCTGATGGCCGCGGAGTACTATGCCGTGCCCACGGCATGGGGCGTCGAAACACCAGAAGGCGTGCCGAGTGGCAATCAAGCTTTCTCAACACTTCCCGAAGTCGCGGACAAGGACGAAGTCTTGAGACACCTCCGCGTGTCGTCAGAGCATTTTGGCCAGGCCATCGAGAACCTGACTGCGGAAAAGATGCACTCGGATATCCAGTTCTTTGGTGAGACGCGCACGGTAATGGAAGCAGTCTACATCATCGCCGGTGACATGCATGAACATCTAGGCCAAGCCATCGCATACGCACGAATGAACGAAATCGTGCCGCCGTGGACCGCGCGTCAACAGGCAAGTCAGAGCAATTAGATCGAGGTTAGTAACAAACTGCAGGCGGACGGGGGCTCGAAAGAGCCCCCGTTTCTTTTATCCGAGTTGGATGGTTACGGCGGACTCCGGGAATCTCGGTTTTTTGCCACAAGAAAGATAGAGGTCACAGAAGGCGCCTAGGAGGGTTGGACGACGCTTCCTTTTTGAGCGTTTAAAGTTGAGTGTTGATTGTCGAGTGTTGAGCTTTTCTTCCTCTGTGGGCTCTGTGGCAAAAAAACTGATCGGATCTATCGCGCAGCACCGGTCCGGCGTATTTATCCCGACAGAACACGCAACAAGACCCTCACCGCCAACAATCATTTGAATACATCCGATGAAACCGGCTTAAAACGCATACTCGGCGTTGCGGACGGACTCGCGATCGTCGTTGGAGCCGTAATTGGCGTCGGCATCCTGCGCACACCGGGTCTTATCGCCGGATATCTTGGCGAACCGGTGCCCATCTTGTTGACCTGGCTTTTTGGCGGTGTGGTCGCACTCCTTGCGTCCCTTGTCTTTGCCGAACTTGCCACGATGTATCCCAAAGCTGGCGGCAAGTTCTTCTATGCGAAGGAAGCGTTCGGTCCGCTCGCTGGTTTTGTGACTGGATGGGGCGAGATACTCGTGACGCGGGGGTTTTCGGCGGCGTCGAAAGCCATCGTTATCGGAGAGTATTTGATCTTGCTCACCGGGTGGGGAGAAATTCGCGCATGGGCTGCCGCGACTGTCGGCGTCTTTCTCGCCATCAATCTCATGGGCCTACGTACCGGACGGTGGGTTCAGAATATTGTGACGATGGCAAAGGTGGGGTTGATTCTGCTCATCATCGGTGCGGGCTTTTGGGGCGGCGGAGCAGAACCCACCACGAACGCCCCTACCGACACGCCTCAAACAGGCATCCTGCTCGGCTTCGCCCTGGCATACCTCGCGGTCTCCTTCACGTACTACGGCTGGGATGACTTCCTCAAAATGGCGGGTGAAGTCGAGGATCCAGGTTCCACGTTACCCAAGGTGCTCATACGAGGCGCCATTGCGATTGCCGTCCTCTACTTACTCGTAAATCTTGCATTCCTCGTTGCAATGTCTCCGGAGCAAGCGGCGGGTTCCCCGCTTGTTGCGGCCGATGTTGCGGCGACAGCCTTTGGAGAGCCCGGTAGACGCATCATCACGGTCGCGGCCCTGGTCATTCTGGTCAGTAGTCTGAATGTGCAGTTTATGGGCCTACCGCGGGTGGCCTATGGCTTATCACGCGCGGGGCTCGCGCCACGGAGTTTTAGTCAACTGTCCGAGGGTGGTACACCAATCGTTGGCCTCCTGGTCGTGACCGCGATCATCTTTACAATGGCAATGACAAGATCATTCGAACGAGATCATTCGAACGACTGATCCAGTACCTCGCATTTGTCGCGATCTCAGTCGATGCAATGGTGCTATTGGCATTGTTTCGTCTGCGAGTGACACGATCGTGGGTAAAACGCCCGTTTGTGGTTCCCGGTTACCCCGTCCTTCCCGCGATTACCGTGACGCTTTATGCTGCCCTGTTTGTGATCATCGCGGTCCAACAAACAGACCTTGCAATTGGCGGAGCCTTTTTGATCGCACTGCTCGCACTCATTGGGCGGATGTGGACGCTCAAAAATTCGGACGTCATCGAACGGGTCGCCGCATCACATCCGGCCGTCGACCCGGAAACACCTGAACGCGGATCGTCAGGAGGCGGTCAGCTTTCGGACCGTCAAGCGTTTGACGAACCAAACGCCGATGACAACGTGGAGCACAAGGAGGGTTAATGCCGTTAACATCGCCAGATTATAGCGAATCAACAACGGTACTATGAAAACGCAGATCCAAACAGCACCCGAGACAAGAGCCCACAACGAGAGCATTACTGCGGTTTTTATCCAGCCTCGCGACACCGCCCCTCCCCTTGCCTTCCTCAACTGAAAAGCGGCGACAACCAGCGCCCCGAGCCCTATCAGAAGCGCAGAAAACCTGAAGACAGATACAAACAACAGCGAATCAAAAGGACTCACGGTATCGCCCCACATGTCATCTGCGCCGAAAATCGATTTTGACTCGTCCACCGTGGGCTTCAAAGACAAAGTAGGCACCGTCGCTACACACGTCGTGTCGGGAACATCTTCCGGATTCCGTATGAACGAATGATAGATCTCGACCGCGCAGTCCGATTCGTTGACAACGACATGCCCTGCATCCGGAAACAGCACGAAGGACTGATTGGCACCGCGCAACCGGTCACGTGTTTCGCGTAACCGCTCGACAGGCATCGTTGGGTCCAATCCGCCGTGGAGAAGCAGCATGGGCCCGTCATAACGTCCTAGATGTTCTCCATCGGAGGGCCGTTCGTATACGGGCCACACCCCCGCCGTGCGTGCAAAGGATGCACTAACCTCTGTGGTCATGATGTAGCGCTCGAGCGCTTCTTCAAACGTTGTGGAATCGGGTGCATCAACGGGCCACAGTTCCGACATCGATACGTGCCGTTGTAATACCGGTGAATGGGATGGAGGTTCAGCAAGATCCGAAAAGACTTCGCGGAACATGTGGAGCACGGAAAGCCGGTCGTGCCAGGCACATCGCTGCACGCGATGGATAAATCCCATGAGAAATGCGTGTGGGACGGCGTCTACCATGAACATGCTGCCTAACACCAATCGCGTTAGCTGGGGTGTGAGCCCAATGCCACCACAATGTCCGGTTGCCAGCGAATCCAACAGAGTGGTGACGGTTTGCACCGGGTCCGCACCCAAACGGTCACGACACTCAATATCCTCAGCGCACCGACCAAGCACACGCCGGGCGGTTATGTCCAAGCCCGAGTCGAATTCGGCGAATGACCAATCCAGTGGTACGATGCCGTCGAGAATCACCGCGTCCGGTTGAGTGGGGAATTGTTGCAGATACCGCTGCGCCAAATAGGTGCCGTACGAAACACCCATGATAATCACTCGCTTGCCGGGTTCTCGCATGGCGTCAATCACCCGACTGAGGTCGATCACCGTATTCGCCGCGGTCAACGCGTCAAGGTCCGGTCGCAACTCGCTGATGTACGCAATGCAGTCCGCCCACTCATCCCTGCTGATTTCCTGACCTTCCGAACTGCCCGCCGCCTGTTGTTCCGGGCAACGAAGCAACGCCGACCGCCCCACACCACGATGGTCGACCGTATATACGTCGATATCCGGCATGTCGAGCACACGCGCCAGCCGACCAAGGGACGCCGAGCCGGCATCTCCAGGGCCGCCATCTAGAAACCAGATTTGCGCTGTGGCCCTATTGGCAGCCGTGATACGCATGACGCCCACCGAAATCGAATCGGTGCCAGCCACATACCGAAGTGGTAGTCGGACGGTGGTGCACTGGGCCGCTGGAGAGTCAGAAACGGAATCGACCGGGGCGCACGCCATCCAAAACGTGCTCTCCTGCGCACTTGCCAGGGACATGGTGAGCAGGGTCAGGGCTGTTGTGGCTGGTAGAATCGCTCGTGGCATACGTACTGCTGTTGAAAGGGGAACCATTGTTGATATCCAGGGTCTCCCAAGATATGCCCCTTGAGTACACGCCAATAGGCTTTCCCTGAGGGTCAATCGCTGACACTTTTCACGTGTCAGAAACGTCAAGTTGGTAGACACCACGACTCCTTCGATCGACCTGAGGAGCACCCACATGCCCCGATTCTCGTCTTTGCCGTCAGCGGCTATTGTCGCACTGTTGTTCCTTGCCGCATGCAGCCCTTCGATAGCAAATGACTATGTCACTTTGAAACGTGACGCTTCGGGCCGTCTCGAAATCACGGAAAATCCACTCACAAATACGCCCAGTTTTATCAGGACCAACCTGTCATCGAGGGCCATGGGAACTCGTGGTGCAGACGGCATGAATGTTGGTTACGGGCTCATCCGCCGTTACGCTGACGTTTTTGGCATAACCGCCCGGCGC
>JAZDDD010000374.1:0-2185 GCA_036679545.1 Gemmatimonadota bacterium
GAATCTCGCCATTACCATCGGACCCGATAAAAACGTGTACGTCGTGAGCATACCAGGCTTCACCACAGAACAATCCAGACTCGATGTGCTCGATGCAACGACCGGGCATCTCCTCAGGTCTACCACACTCGACAACCCGTTGCCAACACTCGCTGCCGGTGCCGACGGACGCGTGTATGTCATTGACGAGTTCGCACTCCTGACCGGTGTTCCCGCCGAGGACCGACAACCATTCTCAGAGTTCGATCTCGAAACCTTAACCGGCCCGCGAATGACCTCAGCCAACCTTGCGGGGCGCGTTACCCTGATCAATTTTTGGGCGAGTTGGTGTGCTCCGTGCCGCGTCGAGATGCCGGCACTCGACTCGCTCCGTCACAGCATCACAGCGCCGGAATTCCAGTTCATCACGATGAACAAAAAGCGAACTCAAGGCCAAATACCACTACGTGGGTCTTCCATTCACCGTCCTGATCGATCGAACCGGTCGGGTTGTTGAGCGTTGGATCGGCTACGCCGGAGAACAACAGCTCGCTGGTATCCGTGCGGTGATCATGGCGGAGTTAGATCACGGAGCGATGGAAGAGATGACAGGGATGACGGATATGTTTGCGGAGCACGAGCACTGAGTAATCTCACCTTGTTACTATCTTCGTGTCCGGCCTAAAAACGCCCCACGCAAACCAAAAGTGATTCCCGTGGGCAATGGGCGTTAGCTCTTTCCCTACATTCGGGCCATCAACAGCCTGCCCCGCAAGATTCCAAACGCTTCCGGTCTGGGTATCGCGAAACCGTCCGTCACCGGCAGGTTCGAAGGTCAGCGCACGTCCGTCAACAACCCGATCGAACACAGCGGTAGCGCCAACATCTCTGCCGGATCGAATCTGGCTGTCGTCGAGCGCGCTTGCGGTTCCGGGCGCCCAAAACACTACAATCTTTTTGCTGCCTGCTTCTGTGTGGACCACTTTCCGCTCCGCGAGAACTTCAAACGGCACCGCCACGGGGTCATCGTCTAAGTCGATCGCAACAATTCGCTCCATCGCGGCGAGGCGACGGTCTATTGCAGCACGGAAGAAAGACGAGATGGGTCCCGAACCGGTGTCGTACCCCTTGTACGGATTGCGGCCGTAGTCACGGCGGTGACCGGTGTCGCGGGACAAAACCCGACCTTCCGGTGCGGTTTCTTTGAAATCACGCCAACTCACGACGGGAGCCGGAACAAATGTCAATCGCCGCCCGGCGAATTCTCCAACGATGCCCTCCCCGGTCGCTTGCTGCCACCACGTTTCGGTCTGACGGTCATACATCACCAGATCAGAATGCCTGAGACGACCGGTAGTACCAAAATCGAGTAGCCGTCCATCGAATCGTCGATCAAATGCGAGTGTTGTGTTACACAGCGGGCAGAACGTGATCGTAACCGGCTCGCCACCAACGACATCATTGACGATCTCGTGCCAAATGAGAATTTGCAGTGGGTATGCACGTACTTCGCCGCCGAGTCTGACAACGGCGACTGGTTCTCGGTCGTCGAGCCAATCGTCAGCCCTGCCTATCGATACAAACTTTGGATTGTCGATGGCCGGAATACCGTCTTTGGGTGGGCCACCGGACACGATTTCGTCCAACGGGACGGTGTGATTCGAAAAATCGGTGCGCCATTCCGACTGAGCCGCAACGTCGCATGCGAGCAGCAATGCCGATAGGACGAGGAGCGTTGACTTCGTGACTGTCATAACTGGGGAAGGCGTGATGGCAAGTTGAGGTTCCCAACCCGCCGGGATTGATCGGGCCTAGGCGCGCCTCACATCTTGCTTTTCTATCTATGTAGATTTAGACTTATGTCCGTATCGACCTAGGACCTATATGACTCCCGTTCCCCGAATGACTTACGCCACCGCCATAGTACTGCACGCGCTCGATCGCGGGTGGCAATACGGTTTCGACATCATTGAAGCAACCGGTTTGCGCAGCGGAACCGTGTACCCGTTGCTGCGGCGTTTCGAAGATGCCAAGTGGGTACGATCGAAGTGGGAGCAGGTTCGGATCGCACGGGAGCAAAACCGCCCGCCGAGAAAATACTATGAGCTGACGTCCGCGGCTGACGAAATGCTCGCCGCGGCCCGGGAGCGTTTTCCTGCAACGCAGCACCTTCCGGTCTCCCCTGCCGCGAATGAATCGACTTCGC
>JAZDDD010000375.1:0-5047 GCA_036679545.1 Gemmatimonadota bacterium
GGTCCACAGGTAAGCATTCGCCAGACTGTTCACAGGTCCAGGATGATCCGGGTAGACCTCGACGTTGTAATCGAAAATGGTCATCGCTCTCGCCACCTTGCCGGCCTCCATGAAATCCCAACCCACCTGGTCGAGCGTAAACCAGACGAAGGCGCCCTCGACATGTCTGGCAGCGAGCTGAGGGTAAACGGCCCTCAAGCCCGCCTCTCCATCGGTCTCGACTGCTCGTCCGGCGACGTATCGCACCACCCCGCGGTGAGCAGACGCCGATTGCGGATGGGTTTCGACGTTTAGTTCCAGAATTCGAAGCGCATCATCATGTGCTTCCCTTTCTGTGAGCTCCGCGGCAAGCCGGATCAGACTGCCTTCGCGAAAGTCGTAGACATCACCTTCGTAGTACCGATCACGAAGTTTATCATATCTTGTGACGGTAGCGTCGATTCCGGCGGAATCGTAATGGGATGCCAGCGCGCCAGGCAGGGGAGTGGGGTTGGTTCGTCCGGCGTGGCACGTATAACAAGTCACCTGCATCGACTCTTTGGTACGCCAGGGGAGGTTTGCAAGGTGGTCCTCATTGATGTTCTTGACCATGCTCAGCATCTCCCGGGCACTGCGCTTGTTGCGAATGGCATCGGAAGCGTAGTCCCAGGTCTCCATGGAAGTCTGCATCGAACCGACATGACAGTGCAAACACCCCTCGCCTCCCGTGCGTCTCAACCCCAGTCCGCGCAGGTTACCGAGCATCACTTCCTCCAGTTCTGACCAGTCGATGTCTTTGGATAAGAACCTGCAGATTGGTGTATGGGCCGTAAGGTTGATCGTCCGGCACTGGCGCGGTACTGCATGCCGTGGCGGCAACGATCAGGATAACGCTGGTGAGTGAGACAGGATTGTACTTCATACCACTGCTCCGATCTCGATCTGAGTCAGAATAATTTTGACTAACAGACAGCGCTGTGTTTTGCACATTACGACGAGGACGATATCCGCGAGGGTATCGCACGAATGCGGCCAATTTTTGATTGAGCAAAGGCCGCAGGGGGGCCTACGTCGAAAGCTCGACCGATTGTGCTTCGCCGCCCAATCGTCTCCGGACATGTTTGATGTCAGTTGCTGCAGGATACCCAAGAAGGTTAGCGGTAGACAAAGCAGCATGGGGTGGTGGCTCGGTGGGTATCATGACCGCGTTCGTCCTTAGCGTCGTGGGAACGGCGGGTGGTGTGTATCTTGGTCGCTGGATAACACGGCATTATCTCGGGTGATCGGAGCTTGATCTGAGGGGGTGCGTGAGGAATTATTTTGTAATGTACAGATGAATAGGAGGCACATGTTTCTGAATTACCAGCGCCAAATTCGCGGTACCAACCGAATCGCCCTCTGACTTGCCGGCGGTCATCCATCGCATCGGGGAAGGCGACACGCCCGTCGAGGCCACGAAGTTGCGGTGAACACCGACGATCATCAGCTGACTCCATCCGCCGGGCGCTACACGGGAGCGCCGTCGCGCCGATCTCTCAGCGGTCATGCGTGACCAACGGCCGTTTTATCTCGCGATCTCATCGTTCCCGGTGTCACACCACACATCCGCTTGAACGCCTTGGCAAACGCGAATTCGGATTGATAACCGGTGGCGGTCGCGATCGCGCCGATGGTTTGATGCGTGGTCTGCAGCAGTTCTTTGGCCTTATGCATGCGCCACCGGGCCAGATACTGAATTGGGCTGACGCCGACATTCTCCTTGAACCGTACCGCTAAAGTCGAACGGGACAGACCGGCTCTCCGGGCGAGTTCGTCGAGGCTCCAATGTTGCTCCGGTGCGTCGTGAATCGACTGCAAGGTTCGAGAGAGCGCACGGTCCGTGAGCGCAGCCAGAAATCCTGGTTCGCTGCCTACCTGGCACGCGTGTGCGCGAAGGATTTGCATGAGTAGAACTTCAGCCATCCGATCGACAACCGCCGGTGAGCTGTACCGCGGTGGCGATCCAATCCGGGTTGGGTCCCTCACCTCGACGAAGGTGGATGCTTCTGGGTAAGGACGCGACCAAAGGATGCCGGAAGGGCTCCGCGTCGTACTCAAAATGCCCGCAGATGAGCTTTGTAGTCGGCCCGTCACCACCCAACGTGAGACGGCTTCCGGCTCCCAATGGCCGACCTGACAGCAGTTGTTCGGCCGGAACGACTAACGCGTCCGACGCGTGCGCGATTGCGTGTTCGGCCCCGTGCGGAAATACCACTAGATCGCCCTTGGCCAGGAGAAACTCCTGTCCTGAAATACTCAGCCAGCAATCGCCGTCGACAACGATGTGGAAGTTGGCAAACTTGCCGCCCTTGATGTTCATTCCCCAGGGTGCTCGAAACTCTGCGTGAAAATACACCGTTCCACGGAGGCGAACTGCCCTAAGTACTTCAGTCAAGACATCCATTGGCCACGCTAGTCCTCTGTCGGCGCGAAATCGAACTTGCCGTCGGCATGGAAGTAAAACACGCACGGTTGCTGGGAAACACAAGCCGTGAGGTGCTCAGCGCCAGCCGGAACATACCAGTAAGAACCAGCCGTCATCTGCGGCGGATCTGGTTCGCTGTTGAAAGGATTGATCATCGTGCCACTCAGCACGACGGCGTGATAGGCTCCGCTGTGCGTGTGCCACGGCGACTCCGCGCCACCGGGAAAAAGGCCAAACGAACCGTGTGCTCCGGTTTCACGATCGCCCCACGCATTACCCATCGAAACGAAGGGTGCAATTTCGGCAAACACGACATCCTGCGCGCGGAGAACGCGTCCGCTCTCTTGCGCGCGGGCTAATGTGTTCGCCCCGAACGCGCCCACGCCGAGGACTGCGAAGAGGATCAATGCAAGGGTGCCCAGGCTTCTGATCTTCATGGTGAATTGCTCCCGTGTAAGGTGACAGTTCTGTTCGCGTAAACTCATGCGTAAGAACGCCCAGGCCCATGTCTGGACGTACCGGATGTTTGTCCAATCGTCTTGGGGCGCACAGAGCTATTAAGTCGAGAACACGCATTAGCGCGGTGGTCATCACCCACCGGCCAGGATGAAAATCTCAATCCTTCGAGGAGTTGGCCGCCCGGAGCATGGATGCCTGCAGCAGGTCTCTTGTAAGTGAATCGCAGAAGGGTGAGACGTTGATGGGAGGTTTGAGTTGTTTGTCAGCGCCGAATCCCAATACCACTACCGTCCTCTGTCAGCAACGTCCCCAAAAACCGTGCAACCTCCCGCATTCCATATTTCCCTGCCCGCTCTTCCGCCCCTCGATTGTAGTTTGTGTTCGTGTTGACGTCATACGCGAACACCCGCCCACTCACGTCTGTTACGAATTCAACGGCACCAATCTCGATGTCGTTTGTCGTGAAAAACCTCCGAAAACGCTGAACTAGTTGCGGATCCACATGTTCCAAAATCGTGAAACTGGGCGCGGTGCTTCGATCGGAGCCCGGCGGACTCGGAATCGCACACGGGTCTGCGGGGCACAACTCAAAACTGCCACCTGTATCAACTCGCACCGCGTACAGCAATTCACCACCGATTACCTCGACCCGCGTTATGAATCGTTCCGGAGATTGCACATACTCCTGAACGAGGGACACTCCATCAAGGGGAGCCTCGTAGTCCGCGGACTCAACGAATTCCACGAGGGCGTCGAACTTATCGAACAGATGGACCCCCTTGCCGGACCCGCCCCTGTTCGGTTTGAGGATAATAGGCTCAGGGCCGAACCGCTTCGCTGCGTCAATAACGGCCTGTCTGCCGACGGCTACCAACGTCCGGGGGGTCTCGATACCGGCCGCATTCAATGCCGCGTATTGGGCAGCCTTACTGACCTCGAGTTGGAGAGCACGGGAGCCGTTTACCACACGACGACCGTGACTTGTCAGCCACTCCAGCAAGATGCCGGTCTGCTCCGGCGCGAATCGATGATTCCTGATGTGCGACGACGCGCTCATTCGGTTGTAGAAAACGCCATCAGGTGGCGACTCGTCGAGCGACATCCACCCATCGGCAGCAAACCATTCTTCAAACGATAACCGTTGTTCGTCGAAAGCTGCACGCAGGGGCTCCAGCCATTCATCGTTTTCGTGAATCACGTAAATCTTTTTCTCGCTCACGTCGTCAAAACCTTTCAAAATGGACTCAAAGATCTGGTGCGGTATCCACAACCAACAAAAAGCCCGACCGGCGACGCCGTTCGGGCTTTGATGATTCCAGATGTTTCAGACTAGAACACGTGGAACAGCATCCGCACGGCGCATGATCGAGCGTCGGGACAACAACAGATATCGTGACTTGTGAGGTTCAACGTGTTCATCAACCGGCTCGAAAATCATTTGGGTCTAATTCAACCGTTGGGCCGTGTGGCCACTTAGCAAATCAAACGCCTCCGTATCCCACTTGGTTCCCAGACACTCACCTGACCAGCGAATGCCGGAGAACAAGCGGTTCCAATACTCTCCCCCGTGAGAGTCACACCGTGCCTGACGATCCGAAGCCGGTTTTACTGTACGAAGCGAAAGCTCCCCGCCCAACTCCCGTAACTTGCCGCCTCGACACCGTGGCGTAATCCTCCGCCGTATTCATCTAATCCGGGAGTTATCTCGATCGTCACGGACCCACCATCTTCAAAGGAGATGAGACCGGCATGCACTGCAGCCGTGCATATCGACGAATCATCTGTGTAGGATTCCGAACCCCAAACGGCCGAGGGTTCGCCACCCGCAGCGCACGACACAGTAGTTTCAAAGCCGTGCCATCCGCGCATGTCGATAGCCGTCATATCCCAGGTTACTGCCTCCACTACCGGTCCGAACGTCGTAGTTCGTTTCGCGCCGTTTGACCAACCTTTCTCGCGAGAATAAAAGGGGAGAAACCCGAACAACCATTGGCCCCGCCATCGCTCACCTCGGTGCGCCCTCGTTGTTTCTACACGGGAGGATGAACGTGTTGCTATTGTGTGTTCGATGTCCGCCCAGACGTCTCGCCGTGGTTGCCGCCCAGGGAACCGACTTGCCCAGTCCCGAAGAGCCCGTAACCGATC
>JAZDDD010000376.1:0-6180 GCA_036679545.1 Gemmatimonadota bacterium
CCGGAGATCAGTCCTGCAAGTGGATTGGTGCTGGTGCCTTTGATCAACGACTCCAATTCGGTTGCGACGTTCTCGATGCCGGAGTGTTCCAGGGCTTTCTTGAGTTCCGGGTGCCCCAGGTGGTGGATGGCAAGGTCCTCGTGGGACGGGAGTCCCGCCTCTTCGAGTCCGTGAGAGAATGGATAGTGGCCGATGTCATGAAGGAGTGCGGCAAGTTGGATGAGTCGTCGGTCGTTGGCCGTCACCTCTGCTGGGAGACCACTACCGTCCAGCACGTTCAGAGCCCGACGCGCCAGGTGATACGTGCCGACAGCGTGCTCGAACCGTGTGTGTGTTGCGCCCGGGTAGACAAGAAATGCATGCCCTAGTTGACGGACGTAACGTAGACGCTGGAAGGGCTCGGTGTCGATCACTTCCACGGCGTCTTGGTCAATCTGGATATTGTTCCAGAGAGGATCGCGAATAATTTTGAAGCGATCCGGATTTTTCACAGGTGGTTTACTCGGGTGGAGCCGCGTTGCGCACACTCTCAGAAACTTGATCTGCAAACTGTGCGAAATTGTCGCGGAACATACCGGCCAACTTCTGTGCCTGGGCATCATACGCCGCTTGATCGGCCCATGTCGATCGTGGGTTCAGTAACACGTCCGGTACGTTGGGCACTGATGTCGGAACGGACAAACCAAACACGGGGTCGGTGTTAAACGTCCCGCCGTCGAGCGAGCCCTTGAGCGCCGCACTGATCATGGCCCGGGTGTACGTCAGTTTCATCCGGGAACCCACTCCAAAAGGCCCGCCTGTCCAACCGGTGTTGACCAACCAACAACGCACGCTGTGTTTTGCGATGCGTTCGCCGAGCATCGACGCGTAGTTACCGGGCGGTAGTGGAAGAAACGGTGCGCCGAAACAGGCGCTGAACGTGGCTTGTGGCTCCGTGACTCCCCGCTCCGTTCCCGCGACCTTTGCCGTGTATCCCGACAGAAAATGATACATGGCTTGGTCTGCATTGAGTTTGGCGATTGGTGGCAAGACGCCAAATGCGTCCGCGGTCAGGAAAACGACATTTTCAGGGTGGCCCGCGCGACCTTCGGCCAGATGATTTGGGATAAAGTGGATTGGATAGGAGGCACGCGTGTTCTCGGTGATGGAATCGCAATCTAGGTTGATCGTACGCGTGGTGGGATCCAAAACCACGTTCTCGAGGATCGTGCCGAAACGTTCCGTGGCCGCGTAAATCTCGGGTTCGCCTTCTCGAGACAAGCGTATAACTTTGGCGTAGCACCCACCTTCAAAGTTGAAAACGCCGGTGTCGCTCCATCCGTGTTCGTCATCGCCAATGAGTTGACGCTCGGGGTCTGCCGAGAGTGTGGTTTTTCCTGTGCCGGACAAACCAAAGAACACGGCGACGTCGCCACGCTGCCCGACGTTGGCCGAGCAATGCATCGATAGGATCCCCTGTTTTGGATACAGGTAGTTACAGACGGTAAAGATGGATTTTTTCATTTCGCCGGCGTAACGTGTGCCGCCGATCAAGATGGTCCGCTCACCGAAGTTGACGACGATGAATGTGCTCGATCGTGTTCCATGTTTTGCGGGGTCGGCGTGGAACTCCGGCGCATGAAGCACGGTAAAGCCGGGCTCGAACCCATTCAGGTCGGCATCGGTTGGCCGAATGAACATGTTGTGAACGAAGTTGGCGTGCCATGCGTTCGGTGTGACGAAACGAACCGGCACGCGGACCGCGGGATCGGCGCCCGCAAAGAGATCTTGAATGTAGAGTGTGGTGTTTTTGGAAAGGTATTGTATCACATCATCGTAAAGCGCCGTCCAATGGTCCGATGCAAACGGTTTGTTGACCTTGCCCCACCACACGTCTGCTTCAGAAGTTGCCTCTTTCACCACAAACTTGTCGTTTGGAGACCGCCCGGTGTGCGGTGTGGTGACCGCGCAAAAAGCTCCGCCGGCGGCCACGTAGCCTTCTTTCGCCGCTAGTGCAGCCTCGTACAACGCTGCGGGCACAAGATTGCGATGGACGTCCCCGGACGGTTCGAGACCGGGGGCCAGTTGATGTAATGCCGCGTTGCTCGGTGCTGCCATTTTCTTTTCCTTATATAGTCGCTGATTGATGCCGAATCTAATCGTGTCGAGCCTTTTCTTGTGCATCGACAGCGGCGATGACGGCGATATTCACGATATCGCTCACATCGGAGCCCCGTTGCAGGACATGAACCGGTTTCCTCATGCCAACAAGAATCGGGCCAATGGCCTGAGCCCCACCAAGCCTCATCAGAAGCTTATAGCCGATATTGGCGGAATTGAGATCTGGAAAAACAAGTACGTTGGCGGCAGCGTTGAGTTTTGAGAAGGGGTATCGCGTACGCAGCTGGTCCTCCACAACCGCCACATCAACCTGCATTTCGCCATCGACCGCCAGTTCCGGGGACCGCTCGTGTAGCAGCCGCGTCGCCGCCGCGACCTTTTCAGACTGAGGATGCCGTACCGAACCAAAGTTCGAGAACGATAACATCGCAACACGTGGTTCGATCCCCAGTTTCCAAACAAAAGAAGCGGTGGCAGATGCAATGTCCGCGAGTCGATTGACGTCGGGGTCGATATTGACTGCGCAATCGGCAAAAAAATAGGTAGCGTTCGGCATGATCATCATGTAGATGCTACACAATGCCTGGGATGCTGTGGCGGTACCAATCGTCTCGAGCGCCGGTCGGATAGTATCGGGGTAATACGTCTCCTCACCGGCCACGACGGCGTCTGCGTCGCCCGCTTCGAGCATCATACATCCGAAATAGATTGGCTCTCGTACCAAACGCCGCGCCTCGGCGAGTGTTATGCCTTTGCGCTGTCGGCGCTCCCACAATTTTGTGGCGTACGTTTCCAACATCGGGGAGTCGTTCGGATCGACCACGTCGATGGCGCTAAGTTCTACTCCGACGTCGTGGCTCTCTGCTTCGATTGCCGTGCGGTTGCCCAAGAGGGTCGGAATAGCGGTATGCTCATCGGCCAACGCCCGTGCGGCTTGCAGAACTCTCGAATCTGCACCTTCTGGAAACACGATGCGCTGCGGGTTTAATGCGGCGCGTGCGGTAAGACTCCGCATCACGGCACGGGCGGGCCCAAGCCGCGCTTCGAGAGTGTTAATGTACTCCTCATGATCCAGTGTTTTGCCGGCCACACCCGTTTCTTCGGCGGCGCGCGCGACTGCGGGCGCGACCCACAAAAGCGTGCGTGGGTCGAATGGTGTGGGAATCAAATAGTCTGGCCCAAAACTCAAATGGTCGATGCCGTACGCCCGTTTGACCACCTCCGGCACGTTCTCTTTTGTCAAGTTTGCGAGCGCGCGCGTGGCCGCCATCTTCATGGTTTCGTTAATCGAGCTTGCTCGCACATCCAACGCGCCGCGGAAGATAAACGGGAATCCCAGGACGTTGTTAACCTGATTGGGGTAGTCGGATCGACCCGTGGCAACGATGGCATCCGGGCGGGCTGCCTTTACCTGTTCCGGCAAAATTTCGGGATCAGGATTGGCAAGGGCAAACACAATGGGACGATCCGCCATCGGTTCGATCATGTCTTGTGTTACGAGCCCGGCCACGGAAAGACCAACAAAGACATCTGCGTCTTTGAGCGCGTCGGCTAACGTACGCGCGTCTGTTTTCTGGATGAAACGCGCACGGTACGGATCGACGACATCGCGCTCAGCGTGCAGAACGCCCTTTGAGTCGACCATTGTTATGTGTTCACGTATCACGCCCAGTGCAACGTAATGTTCGGCCGTCGAAATTGCCGCCGCTCCGGCTCCGGAAAAAACTACTTTGATCTTAGCAATATCTTTGTCGATGACTTCCAATGCATTTAGTAAGGCTGCACCCGAGATGATGGCCGTTCCGTGTTGGTCATCGTGAAACACCGGGATGGACAGTGTCTCCCGCAATTTTTCCTCAATGAGAAAACAGTCCGGGGCGCGAATATCTTCGAGATTGATACCGCCGACGGTAGGCTCCAACAATTGGCAAAATCGAATGATATCGTGTGGGTCTTCCGAGCCGACCTCGAGATCGAACACGTCGATGTCCGCAAACGTCTTGAAAAGCACTCCCTTGCCTTCCATGACGGGCTTGCTGGCCAGCGGTCCGATGTTGCCAAGACCCAACACCGCCGTTCCGTTGGATACCACCGCCACGAGGTTGCCCTTGGCGGTGTACTTATAGGCATCCTCTGGATGCGCAGCGATCTCTTTGCACGGCTCGGCAACCCCGGGGCTGTACGCAAGCGACAAATCCCGTTGCGCTTTGAAGGGTTTCGTTGGTGCAATCGATATTTTACCGGGGCGCCCATCTGCATGGTAGGCAAGGGCGTCTTCTCGGCGAATTGACATGTTTCGTCCTGAAAACGAGAGCGGTACGGTAGTGGGGCACGTCCGCCCGTGTCAAGCCGTCATGGGCTGGGTTGGTCTCGTATCGTGGAGCCACAGAGGGAAGAAAAGCTCAACACTCAACACTCAACACTCAACTCTCAACACTCAGCATCAACACGCAACACGCAACTCTCAACCGAAACTGCCCCCCCCGTTGAAAGTTGAGTGTTGATGCTGAGAGTTGAGAGTTGAGTGTTGAGAGTTGAGTGTTGAGCTTTCTCTATCCGGTAACAAACGGAACAAACCGACACTCACTCACGGGTGTCCGATCATACGTGAGTTCCGTTCGTCTGATGACCGTCAACATCTGGCTTTCACGACCGCCGAGCGGGATGACGAGGCGGCCGCCGATCGCGAGTTGGTCGAGGAGTGCCGCCGGTGGTTCTTTCGCCGCTGCCGCTACAACGATCGCATCGTACGGCGCCGCCGCGCGGTAACCGGCCGTCCCGTCGCCCACGTTGAGTGTGACGTTTTTTATCCGCAAGGTTTCTAACCGGCGCCGTACGAGGGGGACAAAATGCCCCACGCGTTCGATGGAGTAAACGTGTTGCGCTATCTTGGCGAGTATTGCGGTGTGGTAACCGGAGCCGGTCCCGATCTCCAGTACTCTGCTGGTACGCCGCAAACTTGCATGCATTGTCATTAACGCGACGATGTACGGCTGCGAGATAGTCTGGCCGTCACCGATGGGGAGGGGCGTATCAGCGTACGCACTCTCCTTACAGTCGTCTGGTACAAACAATTCCCTGGGCACCCACGCCATGATGGATACAACCCGCCGGTTTGATATGCCACGTCGGACGACCTGACGTCGCACCATCTCGCGGCGAATCTGTTTCGATGTACGTGGGCGGAAAATCGACACAATGCTCCAAGACTATGTGGTATGCATGGCGCGAAACCGGACCGTGGCTGCCGACAAGCCGGTTGCGGCCATCAGGGTCAACACGAGTAGTTGTGGCCACAATACCTCATAACCAATCCCCTTCAAGAACACGGCACGGACGATTTCCAAAAAGTGGCGCACCGGGTTGAGCATGGTCAGCCATTGGAAAATCGTTGGCATAGACTCGATGGGGTACAGAAACCCGGACAAGATGATAGCCGGGAGCAGGAAGAGAAACATTGTCATGAATGCCTCTTGCTGCGTTTTTGCTGTCGTCGAAATCAACAGGCCGAGCGAGAGTCCCGCGAGGATAAAGACAAATGTGGCGGTTACTAAGACGAACGGGGAGCCTCGAAACGGAACGTCAAACCATAGGATTGCCACGGTAGTTATGAGTGCAAGATCAATCATCCCAATGATTGCCACCGGTATCGTCTTTCCCAACATGAGTTCGACCGGTCTCAACGGTGTGACGAGTAACTGATCCAACGTCCCAACTTCGCGTTCCCGCACCACGGCCAAGGCTGTCAGGAGCATACACATCAGCAGCAAAAGCAATCCTATTACACCCGGTACGTTGTAGACACGACTGGCCAGTTCCGGGTTGAACCACGCGCGCACCCTGAGTTCGATCTCGCTATCAACGTTTGTTGGCGCACGTTCAATCAAGAATGCCTGGATGGTTTCGAGCGCATAACTGCGCGCAACAGTGCCGGTGTTGGAGTTTGTGCCATCGATGAATAATTGGATTGGGTTGATGACCCCCGCTTCGAAATCACGTGTGAAACCTGGTGGAATATGCAACCCCATCACCGCTTGACCATGGTCCAGCGCAGATTCCAAGTCGGACGGCTGGTCCGAG
>JAZDDD010000377.1:0-6009 GCA_036679545.1 Gemmatimonadota bacterium
ATGAGTTCGGCCAGTGAGGGACCCGTGAGGTAACGCATCGTGAAGTAGATGACATCGCCCGAACGACCCACCCGGTATACGGGAACGATGTTCGAGTGCTCGAGTCTGGCGGCTATCCGCGCTTCGTTGGTGAAGCGTTGAACGAGACCATCGTCGTGAACGTGAGGGAAGGGCAGGACCTTGAGCGCCACCTGACGTTTGAGGCTCTTTTCCATTGCCCGAAACACGAGACCCATGCCACCGCGGCCGATCTGCTCTTTGACGTCGTAGTCACCCCGTAATGCATCACGGACGATGTCCAGCGCTGGCCGCTTGGCGTGTTCGTCCAACGCCGTGAGCAACGCAGTCGCGCCAAGGTCGTGGCCGCATGCGGCACAGAAACTGTCGCCTTGTGAGAAGGTGGCACCGCACTGCCTACACAACATTGCTATCGGACCCCTGGGTTCACATTGGAGCAATATAGGCGATCCACGGCCCATCCTGGCGACCATGCGAGGCATCCCGCAATGATCCCGGGTAGCGCCGACCGCACTCCTCATATACATAATCGGCCGAATCGGCCGCGGGCAAGAAAGTTGCCAATGGCGGTGGCATTTTCCCCCGGGATGCATCCTCGCTTGACGAGCCGGCACGACCACAGCAACCTTTTGATAGGTCGTTGGTACTAAAGATGTTTGGGCGATGTTCGAATAGGCAAAGGTCTGTGATCTCGGACTGGGCCCGCTACATTCCTGGTCCCGGTCGAGCCACCGGTGATAGTTGCGCTCTGAAAATTCGGTAAATATTCGGTATTTTCGCCAGCAGCACCCAATCGACCAACCGAGCGGATTCTCATTGATGATAGTATGCGTGCGCGACAACCGTTGTTCGATGGCCGTCGTCCTATTGGCGGTCGCCGGCCTGGTCAACCTGCGGTCCGAACCTTCATCCGCACGGCAACGTAGCCGGGTCCCCCCGGATTCTGCTCAGGCGGACTCAACCGTAGCAGTGCGCCTGGGCGAGATCGTGGTGTTGGCAGCGGCTGAGGCCACGGTAATACCAGCATACACTGAAGGTCGCATCGATCTAGAGCGAATTGTACGACGCGATGCTTCAGTCGTGGCTGATTTCGCTCGGTTGATACCCGCCGCCCACATTCAGACAAACTCCCGTGGCGAGACACTGGTGTACCTTCGCAATGCGGGCGAACGGCAAGTCGCTGTTTTTTTTGATAGCGCCCTGTTGAACATCCCGTGGGACAATCGCGTCGACTTGAGTTTGGTGCCGGCCACGGTGGTCGGGGGAATAACGGTTGCTAAGGGTGTACCTCCCATAGAGTACGGCACGAACGTGCTGGGTGGAGCGGTGAACCTGACCTCACGGTTTGCTCAAGGCCCATGGAGGCCCATGGTCCGAGACTGAGATTGTCAGTCGCTACGGTACACAGGACCGGCAAGCCGTATCGGTCACGCATCGTGCCCACCTTGGCAACCTCAACGTGACGGGCGCGTTTTCCTACACGGCCGTTGATGGCATCCCGGTTCCTGACAACGCCGGACTTCTTTTTTCACAAGCACGGGGTCAACTCCGCACGAATACGGATTCCCGGGTCGCAAACGTCTTTGCAAAAGCGGCATACGATTTCGGATCTGGCACCAGTGCAGGGTTGGCGCTGATCCACGTGGATGCGCGTAAGGGCATTGCACCAGAGGGACACCTCGATCCCGCAGCGTCGCGGGTGAGATTTTGGAGATACCCCGACTGGCGTAACTCCATGGTCATCGTGAATGGTCAAGGCTTGGTAGGAAATACCATCTGGAAGGGTGCGGCTTGGGCGAACGTTTTCGGTCAGACGATCGAATCGTATGGATCGGCCACGTATGACGCTATCGAATCGACGCAGGAAGATGACGATCTTACGTTCGGAACTCGTTTTACGGTTGCGCGCGAATTGGGTCCCGGGACAATCAAGATGGCTTTTAACGCCCTGACGTCCAACCACGATCAACGCGACGTCGAGCTAACCGCGGGAATTCCCGAACCCGGCGTTGTGTTTCCTCGGCTTGCGTATCAACAACAGCTGTTGAGTACGGGTCTGGAATATGCTTTCACGGCGGCCACCGATTGGTCGGTAACATTGGGCGCGGCATTCGATGCAATGTTTACTCCCAAAACGGGTGATAAACCCGCGCAAGACCCGTTTACCGATTACAGCCTGACCGCCGGTGTTGCCCGGCGTTTTGATACCGGATGGTTCGTACGCGCTGCCACTGGCCGGAAAACCCGGTTCCCCACGATGCGTGAGTTGTTTGGTGTCGCCTTGAACCGTTTTGTAATCAATCCCGATCTCATCGCCGAGTCCTCCACATTGGTTGAGATCGCCCTCGGATTCGAGGGCGAAAAGATCAGCGGGGAGATAGTACCGTTCGGCACGTTTACCTCAAATACCATCGATCAACGAAACGTGCTATTGGAAGGCGAGACACGAACGCGTCGTCAACGAATCAACACCGCCGGTAGCCGTGTGCTCGGGGTCGAGTGGGTCGGAACGGCTCGGCCAGCCGACCATCTCACGTTTCAAGCGCATCTTACTTTGATGAGCATCGTCCGCCTACGAGATGACGTGACGGAGCCCGGCAGGTTGTCTGAAAAACCTAACGCCATTGGGCGTGCCAGTGTCGTCTACCGCCGACTCTCAGGATTTTCTTTCGACGTCGAAACGGTCTATACCGGTCGTGCCTACTCGCTGAACGATCAGGATCAGTTCACTGCACTCTCTCCATCAATGCTGTTAAACATTCGCGTAAGCCAAGAGTTCGACGTCGGCCCGTCAAGTGCCGTAGAACTTTTCGCACGCGCGAACAACGTCACCGATGAGGCTTTGGTGCCACAGCTAGGGTTGCCGGAGGCCGGACGGCAGGTGCAGGGCGGAATGAAAGTAAGCTTTTAATAAGTGCCTTATCAACGCTCAACGCTCAACACTCAACGTTTAACGCTCGACATCAACACTCAACGCGCGCAACACTCAGCTTCAACGTTCGGCGTTCGACGGTCAACGTTCGACGTTCGACGTTCGCCGTTCAACGTTCGCCGGTTTCCATGCTGCTAGCATTCGCGATGCTACTCCTCCCGTTGGGCGTGACCGCACAGTCTTTTGTGTTGCGGCCCGACCGCGTTTACGACGGCAACGAAATGCACGAAGGTTGGGTGGTTGTGACGACCGGGGACAAAATCATGGCGGTTGGTCCGGGCTCCTCGCTGGAAGTACCGCGTGGTGCAACAGAGATACGACTTACCGGCGCCACCCTGTTACCCGGTCTGATCGAGGGTCACTCGCACATGCTCTTGCACCCGTACGACGAAACGTCGTGGACGGACCAGGTCCTCAGGGAATCGTTGGGTGAACGAACAATTCGCGCGGCCGTTCATGCCGAAGCCACGTTGATGGCTGGTATCACCACCGCACGTGACCTCGGGTCGGAAGGCGCGGGTTACGCTGATATCGGACTGAGAGACGCAATTGAAAAGGGTGTGATTCCCGGGCCACGCCTCATCGTCGCGGGCCCGGCGATCGTGGCAACCGGTAGTTACAATCCCAAAGGGGCACCTGAATTCGCTTTCCCGAAAGGTGCGGAGGAGGCGGATGGGTATGACGACCTAATTCGCGTCACACGCGACCAGATCGGTAGAGGTGCGGATTTTATCAAAGTGTACGCCGACTATCGGTGGGGACCCAATGGCACAGCCCAACCCACCTTCACGTTGAATGAGCTAGAGCGGATCGTCGCCGTGGCGGCCAGTTCGGGTCGTGTCGTTGTCGCACACGCGGCTACCGCCGAAGGCATGCGGCGGGCAACGCTCGCCGGCGTCCGTACCATCGAACATGGTGATGGCGCGGACATCGCCACGTATCAATTGATGGTGGAACACAATGTGGCCCTTTGTCCCACGATTGCCGCCGGCGACGCAATTTCGCAGTACAACGGATGGCGCAAGGGTGTGGACCCCGAACCGGAACGCATCCGGCGTAAGCGGGAAAGCGTTCGCCAGGCGTTGGCCACAGGTGTTGAATTATGTTTTGGGGGAGACGTTGGCGTGTACCCGCACGGTGACAACGTGCGCGAGCTTGAGATGATGGTCGACTACGGGGTGCCCACGCAAGATGCGTTGCACGCGGCGACGGGCGGAAACGCCACCATCTTTGGCATTGACGACACCGTGGGTTTTGTGCGCGAAGGCATGCTTGCCGATCTCATCGCGGTCAGCGGCGACCCCACAATGGACATTACATCACTCCGCAATGTCATATTCGTTATGAAGGGAGGGGAGGTGTTTCGCGGGAACTGACATGCCGCGCGGTCGTGGACTTGACCGGGTCTCGGAACGCTTCGAATCCCGTTTGCTATGCAGTAGCCGGGTATACGCTGACTTTTAACCGACGTTTGTCTTTGTGCTCGAATTTGACGATACCGTCGATCAGCGTGAAGAGCGTATCGTCTTTAGCGCGCCGCACGTTGTTGCCCGGATGGACCTTCGTACCCCGTTGCCGTATCAGGATGTTGCCCGCCCGAACGTTCTCACCGCCGAAACGCTTCACACCAAGATATTGCGCATTGGAGTCGCGTCCGTTTCTGCTGGACCCTACGCCTTTCTTATGTGCCATCGTCTAGCCGACCTTTACGTCCGTAATCATGATTTCAGTATACTTCTGCCGATGCCCCGTTTTCTTGCGATAGTTCTTGCGCCGCTTGAAACGAAACACGTATAGCTTCTTCCCCGCCACATGACCCAAGACTTCGCCGGTCACCTTCGCACCCTTTACGGTGGGTGTTCCTGTGTTGACCTTTTCTCCATCGCTGGAGAGTAGGACTTCATCGAAGCTCACCTTTGAACCAGGCTCCACGTCCATCAGCGGAATCTGGATCTGCTGGCCCGTTTCGGCGCGATATTGCTGGCCACGGGTCTGAAAAATCGCGTATGACATAGCCTAGAAGCTTAGATGAGGGGGGGCTTTCGGGCAAGTACGTCGGAGCGGCGCCCTGAGGGTCCGTGTGGCGTGTGTTGGCGTCGAACGGCCTTTTCCCGGCTCCAGGATGTTAGACTGCTTGGGTCCGTTTCTTGACGATAATATGCCGACTCCTTGGCAAACAAACAGTTGATGGGACCGCCATGATTCTCAGGAAAGTATCGGTGGGTGTGACGGTGGCATTGGCCGCGGCATGCGCAGGTTCTGGTGGAGCAGAATCGGCCCCGGAGGCGGCACCGCCAGTCATTCGTTCCATTGAACCCACATCGGGCAGGGCAGGCACCTCATACCCGCTGGAGGTTGTCATTGTGGGCCGTGGATTCGCGGACCGCGGCAATGTCGTCAACTTCGGCGGCATTTCCATTGTCGACCTGCCCTCAACTGACGGTGGCACGCGAATCGTTTTCCAAGCGCCGAAACAGAGCACGAGCATGGGAGGCGCCGCACCGATGGTGCTCCTCCCGGGTCGATATCCCATTACCGTCACCACCTCCGGCGGCACTTCGGCACCGATTGATTTTGAACTTGTTCGCGGCGATTCGAACTTTGACTGATTTCTGCCACCGGATTCAAACTGGTGTACGCCCAACGCGGGCCCAATCGATGGCCCTCAGAGCGGCGGCCTTGGTTTTTTTGGCAATGCCGCACACGGCGTGGTCCGCCGTCGCGCAGGAAATCACCGATACCCCTCGACGACGCTGGGAGTTCTTCCGCTCACAACGGGCGTATCCGTTTGACCAAATTCCGGCCGGTGCATTGCAAACGGCTCGCCGGCAGGCGGCTGCCATCACATTCAGTGCACCACCACCCATCTCCGGAACCCAATGGCAATCGCTCGGGCCGGAGGGCATTCCCATATCTCAACAGGCCACCGGGCGGTTGGTGGCTATCGCAGTCGATCCAACGAACTCAAACATCATATACGTCGGAGGCGCGCAGGGCGGGGTATGGAAGACCGTCGATGGCGGTGCTTCCTGGACCCCCATGACCGATGGGGAGTGTTC
>JAZDDD010000378.1:0-10362 GCA_036679545.1 Gemmatimonadota bacterium
CAATACATCATGAACATCGATGGATCGGACATGCGACGTGTTTCGTCGGGTCTTGGGCGAACAACGTGTGGATATTTCTACCAGGGGGACGAGCGCATTGTTTACTCGAGCACCGTACACGTGTCCGACGCGTGTCCGGTAACGCCAGATTTCTCACGCGGATACGTATGGCCGGTCCCGGATTTCGACGTTTACACGGCCCGTCCGGACGGAAGTGACCTGCAGAGGCTGACCAATCTCGATGCGTATGACGCGGAGGCAACGTTGTCGCCGGATGGAATGACCATCGTGTTCACATCGACGCGAGACGGTGACTTGGACATTTATACGATGAGTGTTGATGGTTCGAACGTTCAGCGTCTTACCTCAACCATTGGATACGATGGTGGTCCATTCTTCTCTCCCGACGGGTCAAAGATTGTGTATCGATCCTGGCACCCAACCGATGACGAGGATGTAGCTGACTACCAGGCGCTTCTTGCGGAGGGTCTTGTGCGGCCCAGTAGGATGGAGGTTTGGGTCATGGATTCAGACGGTTCCAATCAGCGTCAGCTGACCGAACTGGGTGGCGCCAACTTTGCACCGTTTTTTCATCCTGACGGCGACCGCATCATCTTTGCATCCAACCATACGGATCCCAATGGTCGAAATTTCGACCTCTACATGGTCAATATCGACGGATCTGATGTGAAAGCGGTCACCACGAGTGGCGAATTCGACGGTTTCCCGATGTTCTCGCCCGATGGGACGAAACTGGTATTCGCTTCGAATCGTCATGGTCAAGTCGAGGGAGAGACGAACATTTTCATCGCGGACTGGGTAGAACGCTGAGTTCGAGAGATGGCTGGCGGAATGACCCAACAAATTGAAGCTCAGGTAACTCGGGGATTGTCCAAGATTTGGGAGTGGACAAAATCCGTTGCCGTGGCGTTGGGGCTGTGGTATCTGGTGACCAGTCTTTTGGTGCAGGCATTTCGAATCCCCTCGGGAAGCATGGAAGGCACACTGCTCTCGGGGGATTTCTTGTTCGCGAACAAGGCACTTTACGGTGCGGAGATCCCACTTATTGGAAAACGATTGCCCGCGTTTCGGCAACCAAAGAGATATGACATAGTCATCTTCGACTCGGTGACGGACCCCAGGGTGAACGTCGTAAAACGTGTGATTGGAATGCCGGGTGACACCATTGCAATGGAGCGTAATGTGTTGACCATAAACGGCGACCGCATCGATGAGCCATATGCTCAGATCAGCGATGATCCCACGGATCCCACCGCTCCTGAGATGCGGGCGTGGCAGCCCCATCACTACATTGGAAGGCGGCCGCGTGCTTATCGACCCACGCTAAAAACTTGGGGGCCCTTAGTGGTTCCTGTGGATTCGTTTTTAGTCATGGGTGACAACCGTGATAATTCGTACGACAGTCGCTATTGGGGATTCCTCGGTCGCGATCGCATACGTGGCCGACCAATGCTCGTATACTACAGTTACGATACTCATCGAGCCGCACGACTGCGGTTCCTAACGGCCGTCCGGTGGAGCAGACTCTTCTCACGTCCGTCATGACCCTCGTACCATTAACTTGTTCGCGGTGCCGACCCTTTGCCATTTTTGGAGAGGGTCGTCGGTTTTTGGGAATGTCGGCCCGATGGCCGTGGAGAGGCAGCTGATGGGAGCCAAACGAAAAGGGAAACAGAGCGCCAATGTCACGGACCCCGTGGCGCCTGAACCGGCGGCGGAGAAGGAACCAACTGCCAAAACGAACAAGAAATCCGACCCGGCAGCCGGTGTTTTGGGTTGGGCAAAGACCATCGCAATCGCTTTTGTGATGTGGCTGTTTCTTCGCTCGCTACTCATCGAGGCTTATCACATCACGTCAGGAAGTATGGAAAACACGCTGCTCGTCGGCGACGTCCTGTTCGTTAACAAGGCTCTTTACGGTGCCCAACTCCCAATCATTGGTACCCAACTTCCGGCTATCAGGGAGCCGAGGAGAAGTGAGATCGTCATCTTCGAGTCGGTGGAGGAACGTGGTTTGACGGTTGTGAAACGTATTGTCGGCATGCCGGGAGACACGATGGCAATGAAGGCAAACGTTTTGTCTGTGAACGGTGTAGAGGTGGATGAGCCTTACGTGATCCGCTCGGACTCGGTGGACTACTCCGATCCAAAGATGATGTGGCAAGCCGCGCGATTGGTAGGTGACGTTGACCGAGGCGAATACCATCCGACTCTCAAGAACTGGGGTCCAATCGTCGTACCTGTCGATTCGTTTCTTGTCATGGGCGACAACCGTGACGCGTCATACGACGGCCGTTATTGGGGGTTCTTAGGTCGTGACAGGGTACATGGGCGCGCCGAGATCATCTACTACAGTCACGATTCGAATGGCATCCTGCCGTTGCCGTTTTTGACCGCCATCCGTTGGGGGCGATTGTTTTCCCTCATACGATGACGGTTACACGTGAACCTCTCGGGGCATAACAGCGATTTACCCGCTGGAAGGTGGCCGGAAAATTGCGGTTTCTCGATACAAGTAGGGGCAAACTTGCGCCCCTAACTCACTTGTAGCGGTACGTGATACGTCCCCTGGTGAGATCGTATGGGGAAAGGTCAACTGCGACTCGGTCACCTCGAAGGATGCGGATATAGTGTTTTCGCATCTTGCCCGACACGTATGCCAGAACTTCGTGACCATTTTCTAACTCTACTCGGAACGTTGTGTTGGGTAGGACTTCCTTCACCGTTCCCATCATTTGTATGGCATCACCAGCCACGTATTATTGTATCCCCCTTACTCAGATTGATAACTCTGGGTGTGACGGTTGAGTCACATTTGGCGGTACGTACGATGCGCGCCGATTACAACTTGTACATCGCAACGTGACGTGCCGATACCTATCCCAGCGAGCGCTCGACAGCCGCCTTTTCGGTGTGCGCTCGATTTTGTCACTCCCACAAGAAGGGCAACACATGGGGTCCTGGTCGCGGTCCGAGAGGATAAGCTGCAAAGCCTCGTCTGCTCGGTATTCCTTGACACCTCGGCGTCCCATGATCAACTCCCTTGGAGAGGGACTGACCAATCTACCCGGTAGCTGAGAGGGCCGCTACCATACGTTATGGGTATCTACGTTGATGAGAGGAGGTCTGAGATGGCCGACAACACGCAACAACCCCCCGAAGGGTATCTGCCGGTGGCAAATGTCCAGGTGGATTCAGTGACTCCGAGGGACAACGGATTTGTGATTCAGGCCAATGGGGAGGATTCAGCGGAGTATTTGATTGATCTGAACCTCGATATGCCGATCGATCAGCGGACTCGTCGAGTGGTGGGTGAAATCCTGTCACAGAGCGAATGGCGGCTTTGGCGTCGCGCCAGACAGCCGCTCAAACGAAGAGTGCGGACACGGGCAAAGTCTTCGTCGTAACGTAAGTGATTGTTTCCATTGTACTTGAAGACTAGGGACGGGTAGTGCCAAGCCTTGACTGGGCGCATGGCAGTTACTAGGTTGCCGCTCGAAATTAAGCACCATCGGAAGGGATCGGGATGGCGGCGGAATTAGGCGGAAAACAGTTATCGACCTTGCTGGAGTCACTACCGGGTATCGCGAGTGTTCTGCGAAGCCCGGTGGCGGATGCTATGGTCGGTATGATCAGGGCGGGTGCCGGGCTTGGCGAGTTCCGTGAAGCCGAGGCAAAAGAACTCGTCCAGTATGCGACTCGACGTGGTCTCATGGGTCACGAAGAAGGGGATCAACTCCTGGCCGAACTCAAGACTCGGGGGCGACAACCCAAAGTGAAGCCCATCAAGGTTCCCAAACCCAAGAAGGTCACGAAAACGGTCAAGTCGGCGCCCGTTAAGAAAACGGTCGTCGTGAAAAAGAAGACGACAGCCAAAAAGACCTTCGTGAAGCAAACGGCCGCGAAGAAGACGGCCGTGAAAAAAGCAAAAAAAACCAAGACCAAAGCTAGGCGCTAAACGCGTAGGTCTTGCACAAGGGCCCGCAGGTTCTGAGCGGACTCGTTCAAATCCGTTGCTCGTCGCAAAATAGTTTCCATCGAACCAGCCTGCTGGCGGGTTCCTGCAGATACTTGGCGCGCTGCGGTGAGACTTGTCTGTGTGTCGGAGTGCAATGCGTCGAGCACTTCAGAGATTTTGTCGGCGGCTTCGATGTTTGCTTGCGTTGACTCGGCGAAGGTTTTCGAGGCGCGTTCAATCTGACGAACCACTTTGACAATCTCTTCGAGCGCGTTGACCGTTCGTCGGTTTGCCGATTCGGCGCCGCGGACTCGGACACGGCCGTTGGATGTGGATTCCGCGATGTCGGCAATACATTGTCGGACGACTGAAACCGATTTCGCTGCGGCGTCGGCGGCACCACCACTTGAGTCTGCGAGTCTTCGCACTTCCTCCGCTACCTCAGCAAAACCCTGACCCGCTGCTCCCGCCCTGGCAGCCTCGATTGCGGCGTTCAAGGCAAGAAGGTTGGTGTGCGATGATGTTTGTTTGACGATGTTGACGAACTCGTCAATCGACTCTGTTGTTTTGCCAAGGTCTTCCGTTCGTGACGCGCTGTTTTGCACGATACGTTCGAGGTCAATCAATGTCGCAGACGCTGCCGCGGTTTCGTTCCCCTGCTTGTTTGCGAGCTTGTAGATGCGTTGGCTGACACGGGATATGTGATCTGCCAATCTTGCGTTTGTGACGGCGGCTTCGCGCGCCAGCGAAGTAACTCGCTGCCCAAGTGAGACGTTTGTCGCACTGGCTTTTGCGCCCGCGTTAATGTCCGCAATGTCACCGACGATCCTGCCACCCGCGAATACAAGTTGCTCGCTTGCGTTTGCGAGTTCCGCGGCGGCATTGCTGACAAGATCTGCTTGCGTCTGGATTTCTGCGACCACCGTCCGCAGCCGGTTACCGATGGACAAGACGCCTTTGCTGACACGATCCAGTTCTTGTGGGAGAGATCCAAGTGTCACGGGTCGGAGGTCGCCGGCACCGAATCGATTCGCGAGGCTGGTGACTTTGGCAAACGGTAAGTCGATGGCGCGGAGCGTTGCCAGGAGGATGCCCAACGCAAGCGCAGTCGCGCCGACCAAGACAAGCCATATTCTTACCTCACTCTCTCTGGTCGTGGCAACCAACAATTGCGTAGTCTCGTCGGATGCGGCGGCGCTTTCGTTTGCCAGCTCGCGTACCAGTGTGATAAGCGAAGACGCAAAACGGCGTGCTGTTGATGCCGCTTGTCCCGCTTCGACGGTTCTTCCGAGGTCGGCCAGCGCGTGAGCGTACGCATACCACACTTCGGTACGCGAGTGAAGTTCGCCGATGCGTGTGATGCGCAGACGATCTCGATCCTCTAAACCGGATAGGGCAGCCAATTGCCGTTGGTGCAGGTGTGCGCCCTCCCCTGCCGTTTTGAATGCTGCGGCCACGGCCGGTGTGCCGTTGGAGAAATACTGTTCAGCAGACAAGATTTGATCGATCAATTCCGAAACCGTTTGTGTCCCGACCTCGGAAATGTTTGCGCTTGCGTCCAGGTCCGTCGCCACGGAGTCGCGCACGCGTTGAAGTGCCGTCACACCAACGACCGCAATGATGATCATTGCGCCAAGCAGAGTGAGTTCTCCGGACAGGACTCGGGCGCGAAGCGTGTTCCAGTGCATTGTGAGCCTAATTTCCGTCGGCGGTCACTAAGCCCGCACTTGTCAAAACGCCAATGGCGACAACCTTGTCTTGCGCGCTCCCGTTTTCGTCAAAACGAATTGTGCCCGTGATGCCCTCGAACGGCGCTGTACCTTGGCCGACTGTTGCGAGGTAATCCCGAATAGCCTTCCGATCCGTACCGACTTCCGCGATTGCTCGCGCCAAAAGGTGGACGGCATCGAATGTTCCGGCGGCTACGTGGTCCGGTGCCTGGTCATCGTTGTTAGCGGTGAAATCTTCCACGTATGCGCGGTTGCGCGGGGTTGCCCGGTCGGGCAGGTACGCCGACGAAATCAGCACACCTGCGTACCGGGATGGTGAATGTCGCAAGCCGGCCATGGCATCGGGGCCAACGATTCGAGTCCGCAGGTTTACCGAGTCTAGCGTGGGTACAATGCGGCGCGCGGCTTCTTGTGTTCCGGAGACCAGCAACACGTCGGCCCCCCCGCTCCGTCGCAGCACGCGCAAGAACGGATCAAAGCTCGGCAGCTCTGCGAGATAGGGGCGGTCGGCAACAATCGATCCACCCGCCCCCTCAAATGTGGCGCGGAATGCACTTCTGAGGTTGCGTCCGTAGTCATCATTCTGATAAAGAATGGCAGCCGAACGAGCCTGCAGCCGTTGGTATGCCCATTCTGCCAATGCTGAACCGTGATCGGAGTCGGACGGGCAAAGCTGAAAGATGTACGGGCCGGTGCGGGGTAACGCATCGTTTGATGCGGAAGGCGTAATGGCAACCACCGGTGTTGTTCCACCAGTGTAAATCGACGCCGTTGCCATGGCTTCACGCGTGGTCATGTGGCCGATCACGGCGACTATTGCGGGATCATCGTAAAGGCGTTGTGCCACAAGAACGGCCCGTTCCGGTTGGGCGCTATCGTCTTCGACGACCAATCGTACGGTACGTCCTCCGATTCCTCCGGTTGC
The DNA here is from genome assembly GCA_036679545.1 of Gemmatimonadota bacterium. Lineage (GTDB taxonomy): Bacteria > Gemmatimonadota > Gemmatimonadetes > Gemmatimonadales > GWC2-71-9 > JAZDDC01. The sequence goes on from JAZDDD010000378.1 coordinate 6,635, forward strand.
GTTGATCGCGTTGACCGCGGCTTCGGCCGACCATAGCGTCCCGGAGCCCTCCGGTTCGGAGAATGCACCCACAATGCCTATGGAGATCGGCTCGCCCGCGCCACATCCCAGGGCCAGCAGCACCAAAAACGCCTGAACTTTCATAGTGCGGCTACGTTAGTCAGCTGATTTCGCGAACGCAATTGCCGCGTTGTGCGGTTGCGATGTGCGCGTGATGTTATCCGCGGGTTGGACGACCGCGTGGGGAGTGAACGACGGGCAACGAATTCGTGTTTTGGAGGGAATGGATGAAATACGGGTGTCAGTCCTCCTCCCGGTAAGCCCGCCGGAAGATTGCCACTCCGCCTCCCGGCTGGATTTCCTCGAAAAGGATTTGATGTCCGGCGGCGTCGTACGAGCCCCTCCACTCGGTAGAATCGGGCAGCCACGTGAATACGATCGTTCTGGCATCGCGGTCCCACTCGCCCTGCCTCCAGAATCCGCCCGCCGAAGGGCGCCATCGGGCTCTACTGCCCGACCGGTTGATTTCCAGAGTCACCCCCCGACCGTTTCCAAGTCGTGCGAACCAACTGGCCCACTCGCCGATGCGGCCGCCGAATATGGGTCGGGCGGACAGCGGTTGCGTAGACATCGTCATGGTGGAGCCATCGGCGTTGTGAATCAGCATGCGGTCAAGTCGGAACTCGTAGCTTACGGCGAAGCTCGTATCACCGAATACAACGAGGGAGTCCCTTGTGCTGATGAAGCTCGACACGAAGACGTCGTTCACGACGACCATAGAGTCGCCATAGAAGTCAAGAAAGACGGGGCGGTTGGTGGGGTTTCTGCCAACCCAACGTTGGAAGAGGGGGTTGGTATCCTGTTGAAACTGGGCCGTGGCCGGTTCCGCCTCGACAATCGTCGCCAGCACCGCCCAGGTTAGAATGTGGCGCAATCGCATAAAAGTAGGATCGCCACGTCACCCAGCCCATCGCAAGTGCCACATTTTCCTGACTGGCTAGTCGGTCAGTATGTTTATTGATGGAAAAACGGTGCTCGATGGTAGGTCGGTGGTGGTTCTTTGATGAATCCCGCTCCTTTAAACGTTCATCACACATTAGCTTATGGGGACTCCCACTTTTTGCTGAGCCAGTATACCATCAGACATGGATAGTCCGCAGGTAATCCCTCGGAAGACAAGCCGTTTCCTGAGCCGTGGAGACGCGTTGGGGCATTTCTTCCGTCGCGCCGGAGATGCGCCGAGGCTCGTTGCGTATGAGGAAGATGTGGGCTGCCCGCTTCACACGGCGCTTTCCGTTTTGGAGTGGGCGTGTGTGGTCGGGATTCTTCGCGATGACGATCTGGTTCACGGGTCGCGGTTGAGTGCGGAGACCGCGGCCGCGATGGTCGAGCGGATAAAAGACGGCCGGCGCATCTTCATGTACATGGGGCCCAGGATGGACGCTCCACCGGCTGACCCTCAGGAGGGGACGATGGTCTTTGACGAGCCGGGTGTGCGCGGATACGAGTTTGGGCAACGAGCACATGCGTTAGCGCACTTTCTCCGTGCCACGCAAGGCGTGGGAGCGGTGGTGTCGTTTCTCTCGAAACGAGCGCCCGAGCTACGACATGTGAAGCGGTGGATTGGCGCGTTGTTCGAAGTGCCGGTGCCTGATGTGTCCAACAACATGTTGGCCGGTTGGTTTGCGACTACCGCAGGCGGGATTTTGTTCGCGCCCGCTGCGCCCGATGATGCGTACATTTACCATGAAATTGGGGAAACTCGCGACTGAGTCGGTAACGACCAACGTGTTAATTGGTGTTGATAGGCGCGCGTAACGCCTTGTCAATGAACGTCTTACGATTTTAGTTTTCCACACATCATGTGCGTAAATAAAGTTTTCCACGCCTTCCACATATTGTGGAAAGGTTGATAACTGCGTCCGTCGTGCTGCGTTCTGCGGTTTGATCGGATCGGTTCGTGGTTGGTATCAGACCACCGATCCTGGTGGGCCATCCGCATTTTTCTCCGCTCGCAAAATGCTTCCAAGCGCTCTTTTCACTGCGGAGCCGATAATTTCTTTCTGATTGGCCAGTGCCGCAAGAGGGTGTCCTTCGTGTATGTGCAGTTCCAGTCCACGGACGATCAGAACTCGGTGCCATTTGGTAAGGGCCAATCCTTGATCGAACTCTCGCTCCGGTGTGTGGTCTTCGCCGAGGGCGTGATGGGTGTGAAATGCTCTGGCGGCTTTTCCGCGGGTGGACTCGGGGTGAGCGACCTGAAGGACGTTCGGTGCTGGTATCGCGCCACCCACGGCCGCCACGATCTCGCGTTCCAACCGGTTTGCATCGCGTGGGATCTCCTCGGCAATGCTTTTTAACGGTTGGCCTTCCACTTGTCGCAGCTTGACGCTCAACACCTCGAGCAAGTGTTGGTACGCGTACGTGGCCGTTGGGCCACGTCCATTGGGGCTGGTGAGGAGCTTGTTGGCGACGTAATAGCGAATTGTTCGTGGTGTGGGGTGATCGGCGGCGACCGAGCTTGCTGGTCTTACGCCTGCGGCATCAAGCAGTGCGCTGGCCAGGGTCGAGAGATCTCGCACGTTCCACGGCGCGAGTAGCCGGTACTCGCGCAGAGTGTTTATCGGATCGACGGGTTGCCGTGAGGCCACGGTTCTTAGGACCTGCTGATCGCGATGTGGGTTGTCCGAATGTTCATCTGCCTCTTAAACGGCATGTTTGGTTTGGCTTGCGGTGAAATATCGTTGTCTGATGATGTTAATGGCCTCCTCGGGGGACAGGGAGACGCGGAGTTCACTGGGCGCCATGCCGAATACCTCTTTGACGTTGATCGCGAAGGACTTTGTCCTTCCGTATCCCAGCTTCCTGGCCACGTCTTCGACCGTGTATCCCGGGTCTTGAAGCAATCTGTGCGCGTACGTGACTCGTAGGACGGTCAGAAGCACACTTGGATTGGGGAGTTCTACTCGGGCAAACCACCGTAAGCAAGTTCGGCGATCCATGTGCGCCAGTTCTGCGAGGGCTTGTACGGATTGGATTTCGGCCGGTTCCCTGATGACTGTCTCGAGGACCCAGCGCAGTTTTTGTGGGAAGCCCGCCAGGACATCGCTCAGTTCATCTAACAGGCGTTGCGAGACGGAGCGGGCTGATTCGGCGTGGAGGACGTCTCGGATTTGGGTGGGTTGGTCGTCGTGCCAGGCCAACATGACGCGTGTGATGTTTGCCTGGCCCAATCGGAGTAATACGGGAGCGACGGCGGGTTCGAGTGATGTGTAGAGGATGATGGGCATGGATGGGAACATCACCCTGAAGCGTTCGACTTCGTGGACTCGAGGTCCGCCTTCCAGTTGCGGGTCGAGGATGGCCATTTCGACTGGTTTGGTGAGGACCAAGTCGAGGGCACCATTCCACGAGTCGGAATGCACGACCCGGTAGTTGGGCGTGACGCCGGCTTTCAAACGCGATTGTAAATGCTTCGGTAGTGCTGCTAGGACCAGCATGTCCCAAATCCGCCCTATGAAGTCCCCAAAAAGCACTAAACCCTAAAGGGGGGTCCAGTCAAGTTAGAGGGCCGATTGGTTCCCGTTTTGATCTACCTGATGAGGTTTACTATGTCCCGTCGAATGCGTCTTGCCGCTATGGCACTTTTCGCTTCGTTCGCACTCAGCACCGCAGCTTGCACCGATTTAACTGGTCCGCGAAGCTTGGATGATTCTCCGAACGCGGAA
>JAZDDD010000379.1:0-5732 GCA_036679545.1 Gemmatimonadota bacterium
CCTTCGTGACCGCACGGCACTATGTACTCGTTGAAATCCAGAACAGTATTGGTGGTAGGCTTACACGTCTGTATGGGGGATTCATCGACGATAGCCTGGAGATCGAGTGGGCACCGCGCAACTCGTCCGGGCGCCCAGTCCCCAACGGTCGATACTTCCTCTCCGTTACCTCTATCGACTCCATTAGACGAGAAGTTCGATCAGTGCGAATACCGCTTGATGTGAATGTGTTTAGAACGGATACGTTGCAGCACCCGCCACCGCCATTGGACTCTTTGTTCTTACCTGAGCGTCGCCCGCGATTGCGGGCCAATCTTGCGCTCGTGCGAGGTGTCGGCGCGGCGGCGGCGGTTCTGTTGGGGCCGGCAATTGTCACGTCGGGAGCATCATTCACCGCGCCTCGCATCGGCGTATCCCTTGCCGCCGGTTTGGCCGGATATCTGGGTCTCAAATCACCACCACTCGGAGAACCATTGCCTCAAAACGTTGATGCCAACGAAGCGTTGGTCATTGCCTGGGAAAACGAAGTGGCACGTATTATCGACGCCAACCAACGGCGCATCAGCAATGCGCGCATGACCATCAGAAGCGGCCCTCCGCAGATTACCGATCCAACCGGTTCATGAAATCATGGTGGGGGTGGTGGACTATCAGCGTGTTCGCGCTGGGGTCGCATGTGTCGTCAAGTGCGGCTCAAGTGACAAGCCAGTACGGAGTATCCGCCGTCATCGGCACCGCACGTCGCGCCGACAACAGAACAGGTAGCGATATCGCCCGCAATGGAATCGCGCTGGGTATTGAGGGGCACTACAATGTCGGGCGGGTGAACATGGACGCACGGTATCTGCAGGGTGGTTTATCCGATAACCACGACGTGATCGAAGGCGAAATCTTCGTCGGAACACATGTCGTTCCATGGCTCAAAGCCCAACTTGGGCGTCACATCCGAAGCGTTCTCATTAATGACGTAACGGAACGATGGTCAATGTGGGAAATACGTCTTCGCGCTCAGGGAGAAGTTTGGACGCCAGCTTCCCAGGCGTACGGAGTGTATAGTTATGCACAATTGGTTGGGGCGTTGGCTGGCTCAGTGAACGTCCCTGGTGATTTCGGAAGCGGGCGGGGCATCGAGGGCGGTTTACTGGTGCGCTTCGCAGAGTCACAGTTCGCTGCGCGGCTCGGCTACCGCGTCGATCGAGGCACGACGTCAGGCGGAGTACGCAAAGAGACAATTCACGCATTCACCATTTCGTTCGGATGGGGACGCTAGGAGGGACTACACAACATTCAACTCTCAACATTCAACTCTCAACATTCAGCATCAACTCTCAACATTCAGCATCAACACTGAACACTCAACATTCAGCATCAATACTCAAGTATTAATCGAGTGTTTCATCTAACTGTAGCAACGTCCCCAGCAACACATTTGCACCATTGGCTACGTCTTCCGGACGCGTGTACTCCTCGGGGGAGTGGCTCACGCCATTGACACTTGGTACGAAGACCATGCCTACCGGGCACAATAGGGCTATGCTTTGGGCGTCGTGGCCGGCACCACTGGGCATGTGCAACGTGGATAGCTCCAACGCCTGGGCTGATTGATCGACCAAAGCGCGGAACCGTTCGTCGGTTGGTGCCGCTCGGCTCACGTAGAACTGATCGAAGGTGAATGTTGTTTCGGTTTGCTGCTCGATAACGTGGGTTTCGACACGGACGGCTTCGTAAAAGCGGTCGATGCCTTCCATCGTCAAGTCACGAACTTCTAGACTCAACCGCACCTCGCCCGGTATAACATTGGGTGCACCCGGAAACGCCTCAAGGCGACCGACCGTGGCGACCTGGCGGCCCGGCAGCCTCCGTGCGATGCGATTCACTGCCGTGATAAAAGATCCTGCACCAACCATTGCGTCACGACGATCGGACATAGGCGTTGTCCCGGCGTGGTTCGCCATGCCCGTAACGACAACGTTCCACCGCTTAATGCCGACAATGCCTTCGACCACACCGATATCAATGGATCGTTGATCGAGAATCGCGCCCTGCTCAATGTGCAGTTCGAGGTAGCCAGCGAACGCACCGGGTTCCTTGGCTGCGTCATCGAGCCGATCGGGATCGCCGCCGAGAAAACGTATGCCCTCGCCAATCGTCTTCCCACTCGCCGTCACGATGTCTAACTCGCGTTGCTCAACCTCACCAGACCAAGCGCGGCTGCCGGTTTTCCCGCCCTCTTCATTTTGGAAGATCACAACCGTCAAAGGATGTCGTAAATCCATTGAGACATCGTGTAACGTCCGCGCAACTTCAACGGCACCCATCGAACCGACTTGACCATCGTAGTTCCCGCCATCGGGTACGGAATCGATGTGCGATCCAATGACAAGTGGTAAGAGATCCGGCTCCAATCCCGCTTTATGTCCAATGAGATTCCCGGCAAGATCAACGCTCACGTTCAGGCCAGCATCTCGCAATAGCCCACGGACAAACAAACGCGCGTCTAAATCCGCCTTGCTGTACGCAACACGACTGATACCGCCGTCCGAGGTCCGACCGTAGCGCGCAAGATCCGTCAGCCGTGCGTTGAGCCGGTCGCCACTTACACGCAAAGCCTCCTGTCGCAAACGCCACGGAAATACCGACCCTACCAACCCAGTTGCCAACCCTACACTAAACTGTCGTCGATGCATATGCCCTTGGTTGAACAGCGAACGTCGAACGTTGAACAGCGAACTTCGAAGGTTCAACGTTCGAAGTTCGACGTTCGCAGTTCGACGTTCCCAAGTTCCTCAGTGTCCCGACGCGCCACCGTCAGCATCCCGTGGATCCGCCGCCCCCATCCGTGCGCCGGTGAATGGATCGATCATGATAGCATGCACTCTTCCTTGAGAACCACGAACACTGACGTCGTATCCCATTTGGCGGAGCTGTTCCGCTGCTGTCTCGGAAATGCCATCCGCTTCGATGCGAACGTTGTCCGGCAACCATTGATGGTGCAGCCGCGGCGCGGCAACGGCCTGTGCAATCGGCATCTGAAAATCCACGATGTTCAGCACCATGAGGAGTACCGTATTGATGATGGTCCGACCACCCGGGCTGCCGATGACCGCTACAAGTTCGCCGTCTCGCGCCAGAATGGATGGTGTCATGCTGGAAAGCATTCGTTTTTCAGGTCGCGCGAGATTCGGCTCGGTACCGATGAGTCCAAGGGCGGTCGTCAATCCGGGTCGCGGATTAAAGTCGCCCATCTCATTGTTCAATAAGAATCCCGCACCCGGCACCACGATCTTCGATCCGTAACCCGCTTCCAGCGTGTACGTAACGGAGACCGCCATCCCGTCTCGATCGACAACCGAGTAGTGCGTGGTCTCCATACTTTCCGTGGCGAACTCCACGTCGAGCGGGTCCGACGTTCCGGCGGTGTTTGCCGCGATGGTAACGCGTAGTTCGTCGGCGTAGGCCTTACTCGTCAAACGTTCAATTGGGACATCGACAAAATCGGCATCTGCCAGATACGTGGCACGGTCACGAAAAGCCCTCCGCATGGCTTCGACCAAACGGTGTACGTAACGTGCCGAGTTGTGTCCGTCTTCTGCGAGCGTGTAACCCTCGAGGATGTTGAGCATTTGGACGAGAGCAACACCTCCACTACTTGGCGGTGGCATCGAGATAACATTGTAACCTCGATAGCTACCGCGAATCGGCGCCCGTTCCTGTGCTTCATACCGCGCAAGATCTTCTTGCGTGATCAAGCCCCCATTGCGACGCATTTCTTCTGCAAGTAAGCGAGCGGTCTCTCCACGATAGAATCCATCCCGCCCGTGTTCGGCAATGCGACCAAGTGTGCGAGAGAGATCCGGTTGTTGCCACATGTCACCTTCTTCGTACGGTGCGCCATTTTTGGTAAAGACCCACATGCTCGCCGGATAGTCTGTCATACGCCGCGAAACGGATGCAAAGGAACGCGCCATCGTTTCGGTGAGTTCAAATCCATCGCGCGCGAGGTCGGCGGACGGCGTCACCAGTCGCCGCCAGGCCAAGTTCCCAAACCGCTGATGTGCGAGCGCAAAACCCGCAACGGTGCCGGGTACGCCCACCGCGATGTGACTGCTGTGATGTATTCTTGCGGAATACTCGCCGTTTTCGTCGAGGAACATCTCGGGATGTGCGCCGAGTGGAGCCTTCTCGCGAAAATCGATCGTTGTGGCCTTACCGTCCGGAAAGCGGATGACCATAAACCCACCACCACCAATATTTCCCGCAGCAGGATGTGTCACTGCCAACGCAAAGCCCGTTGCGATCGCCGCATCCACCGCGTTTCCGCCCGTTTGCAACACCCGTCTTCCGATGGCACTCGCCAGCGTATTCGATGAGACCACCATGCCGTTTTGACCGACGACGGCACCATCGGTGGCCGGCGTCGCGATGGGAGCAGTCGTCCCACCGGCACATGCAAAACCAACCGATACAGAGGCTGCGAACAGAAGTTTCCGAATGTGCACGGCCGTTCTCAATGTTCGAATTGGTTCAAGGCGGGGTAGCATCATCAACTTCCTTGGATAAATGTCCATCCCGGTCACGTCACGCCACCCGGTGCATTGTGTCATCGCCGGTCACCACACGATCGTCCCACACGGGAAACGTCACACCATGACGGCAAACGGGTCATCGAGGGACGGCGATTGCGGTGTCAGGAGTTCGGCACCGTCTTCTGTGATGACCATATCGTCTTCCAGTCGAACGCCAAATTCCCCGGGGATGTAAATGCCCGGCTCATCCGAGAACGTCATCCCGGGTGCCATTGGCAACTTGTTGCCACGAACCAAGTAGGGCCACTCGTGTCCGTCCATCCCCATCCCGTGTCCCACACGGTGCGTGAAGTGTTCGTAGTTTTCGCCAAAACCGGCAGCAGCAATCACCCTGCGCGCCGCCGCGTCAACATCTTCACAAGCAACGCCGGGTCGCGCTGCTTGGAGGGCCGCAGTTTGGGCTTCCAACTCGATGTCGAATACTTCGCGCATCCGATCCGTTGGTGTGCCGAGCACAAATGTTCTGCTGAGATCTGAGCGATAACCTTCGACCGAACATCCACCGTCGATCAAAAGGATCGTGCCTTCGCGAATTGTTTGAGGTGTACGCGACCCGTGTGGCAGGGCAGAGAACTCGCCAACCTGAACACCGGCGCCACCGGAAAACCCTAGTTGATCGTGTGCCTGGGAGACCAACCGTGCGAAGTCGCCCTGCGTCATGCCTTCATCGAGGGCAAGATACGCGGCGTGATACGCACGCAGCGTTGCGATCGACGCAATCCGCATGAGATCCAGTTCGTGTTGATCTTTTACTGTGCGACAGCCGGCGGTGACAGGAGTGGCGGTTGTAAGACTCAAGGCCGGCGCAGCCTTGGAAACACCGTCGGAAAACACAAAACGCACGGTTTCTTCTATGCCAAGACGGCCACTCGATAATCCCCGATCGCGAAGCCCTCCCGCGACCAGTGCATATGGGTCTTCATCTTCCTCCCAGGTAAAAACATCCGCGTCACCTTGCAGTGGGCCAAGTTCAATTTGTTCACGTGCGCGTCCTTCCTCGAAAGCCGGACAGACCACAAACGACCGACCGGCGGCCGGAATGACGATCGACAAAAGTCGTTCGCTCAATCCCCATCGAATATTCGCGAAGTAGACCAGGGAAGTACCACCGGTCATCATCATGGCGCCGATGTCGTTCTCCACCAT